>JAVKTQ010000005.1 GCA_031460455.1 Sporomusaceae bacterium | reverse complement strand
CCGATAAACCACATGACGACATGCTTCCAGGACAGGCCCAGGAAGCCCATGAGGAGCTCGTCAAGCCAAGGGTATTGTGCCAGTAATGCTTCCATTAGCTTATTAACCTCCCGTGACAATTAGATCGTTCAAATAATCCTGTTTGCCGTCCCGTACGGGCGCATGCCGTACGAGACGGCCCGGAGCTTAAGTTAGGCGAGAACGGCCATGACTTCGCCGGGTTTGACGTTTTGGCCGGCGGCGACGTTGACGGATTTGACGGTGCCGTCCACGGGGGAGCCGATTTCATTTTGCATCTTCATTGCCTCGAGGATCATGAGGACCTCGCCCTTCTTGACCTTTTGGCCCTCCTTGGCGATGACCTTGGTCACCTTGCCGGGCATAGGGGCGTTGATCGGGGTGTCGCCGGCGGCGACTTCGGCGGCGGGAGCCTTGGGGGCGGGAGCGGCGACCGGGGCAGCAGCCGGAGCGGCAGCGACCGGAGCGGCTGCGGGAGCAGGAGCAGCGGCGGCAGCAGGAACGGCGGCGACGACTACGCCTTCTTCGGCCACCTCGACATTGTAGGCAACACCATTGACAGTCACTTTGAATTTTCTCATTCGTTTCATCCTCCGTTTTTCTAAATAATATTACTCCACATCAGCTATACTGGCGGCTATCCATGATCTTCTGGCGGCCGGTGGCCGCCCAGGCGCTCGAGTTGCGCCGGAAGCGGACCACATTGCCGCCGCCTCTGGCGTGGACGATGGCCGCCGTAACCGCGGCAACCATCTCGGCGCTCGCATCTTCCATGACGATTCCGACGCTGGCGCTGATGGCGGCGATCACTTCCGGCGTCAGGTCGCCGGCAGGAGCTGCCGCCGCAGGAGCTTCGGCTTGAGACTCTTTTGTCTTAACCTTTTTGGGCTTCGTCTTGGGTGCTTCTTGCTTCTTGCCGCCGCCGAACAGTGAATCGAAAAATCCCATGTTAATTACCCCCTTTCTGTGAGTCTGTCGCGAACGACGCAGCAACAGCGTAGCTTGGAGTCAAGGTATACAGCATGCCGAGCTACAGCGCCGCTATGAGATGGCATGCTTCCTCCTAAATCATGAATATTATTACATAACCGGCAGCGATAATAATGCCGTACATGGCAACCATAACGGCGGCTCCCTGCCAGGTGCGCGGATAACCGAAGTGCCAGGCATCCCCCAAGAACCCCCGCCGGTTTAAGATGCCTCTCTGTTCGCGCTTCTTGAACCATCTCGCTTTTTTTTCCTCGCCGATAGCGCGGGCGAAGACATATATAATTGCCAATCCGGTGAAAAAGGCGGCGATAACTCTCTCGGCCTGTGCGTCGTACATCTTATTATCTCCCGTCGTCAGTAAGATCGAGCATTTTCCCCGGCATAAGCTCCTGCAGGTTGCGAAGGAACTCATCACTCCCCTTGAGCAGCAGCCCTTGAAGTCGGCAGTCCCGCCTGAAAAGCAATATACGGACCGGGTAAGGGTCCAGCGAGGAATAGCGGTAGACAAGTTTCTTGATCCCCTTGCCCTTGAGCAATCTCTTGTTGTACTTGGCGGCAAAACCTTCCACTTCGCCGGTCTTGACGGCGAATTTCCGCTCCAGCCCCAGTCCCTCCGTCACGACGGAAATCTCGTCCGCGCTCAAAATGCAAGTATAGCGGAATGCATATCGCCAAACAAATAACCCCAGAAAGCCAAAAACATAAATGATAGCCCCAAAACCCTTCCCTGTGGAAAGATACATCCATATTTCGAACGCCATCCAGGCCAGCAGTACGGCCAGCGCAACGCTCCCGAACACCGCCTGTTCCCCGCCCCATGACGACTTCTCCCGATACAGTTCCAAAACCTTTCCTCCAATCGAACCGGCGATGTCTCAACACCGCGCCAGGGCGGTCCCTGCTTCCCCGGAAGTTGTTCCGCAAAAGGAAGGTGAGTTAACCGGCTACAGCGAATAATGCATCCATATAGATATATAAAAACAGTTACTATTTTGTTGTGGGGGGAAATCTAATGTCTTTATCAGTAAAGTATTCAGAACACCGGTTCTCTAAAGTTATGCTCTCATCGCGGGCAAAATTGGCCGGGCGCGTTCGGGCCGGGGAAATAATGCAGATGCTGTACAACGCGGCCCACAAAGTTGCCCAGAAACATGCCGGTTCGGATGTAACCGCGGTCAGAGTGGAGGAACTGCTTTTCTTGAAGCCATTGCATTATGGTTCGTTAGTTACCGGCCACGCCTTTATAACCTTTGTCGGTAACACCTCCATGGAAGTCAAGGTCAACCTCTATCTCGAAGATTTGGTAGACGCCTCGCCATTGCTGACCTCGTCTTTCGTCATGGTAGCCCTTGATGATAACCAGCAGCCGAAGCAAGTTCCGGCTCTGGAATTAAGCAACGACCAGGAGAAAGAACGGTTCGATGCGGGGAAACAACACTATCAGCAGCATAGGCTCGGCGGTTCAAAGCCTCAGTGACCCATCCCAGTAGAAACCGTTTTCAACATCCGGCATGCATTTTTTGTTAATGCATGCCGGATGCCATATAAACGCGCATCCGATCATACCGGAAATAACAATAATCTAGGGTGATAATGTGAACGCCATCAAGCCTTTGGTCGAAAGCGGTTTTCTCACCGCGATAACCGTCGTTTTGGGATTGACTAGTTTCTATATGCCTGTCGCCGGACTTGTGCTGGTGTTCGTCCTGCCATTGCCGATAGCTCTGCTGGGTGCGCGCCACGGAGTAAGGTGGAGCGTCATGTCGACCGTGGCAACCGCCATTTTTTCCGCCATTTTTCTCAATCCCCTCCACGCCGTAATCATGATCTTCAGCTTCGGGATAAGCGGCATAACAATGGGGCATTGCTTGCGTTCCGGCTATACCCTGCCGAAAACGCTCCTTCTCGGTGCGGCCGCCGCTATGCTATCGATCGCGGCCGGTTTTCTCATCGGTCTCTATGTAATGGGTATCAATATTGTCGATATGCAGACGGCCGCGGTACGGAAAGGGATGGAATGGGCACTCGCCCACTCGCGGCCGGGTGGACCGGAGTCAGCCCTCTTCGCGGGCAAAATCGACGCCATCACCAAGCTTTATCTCATCGTCTATCCGGCCGGTCTCGCCGTAAGCGCCCTGATTTTTTCCTACATCAATCTCATTTTGGCCAGAGCGGTCCTGGCCCGTCTGGGGCACCCCATCGCCGCGTTTCCGCCGCTGCGGTTGTGGACAATGCCGGGGTGGCTGGTTCTTGCCTATGGTCTGGCATTGTTATCTTCCTACTACGGACAAGCGAAGAACATCGTCTGGATCTACAACCTCGGCCTCAATTTACAGTTGGTCACCAACACCCTGCTCATCGTCCAGGGGCTCGCCGGTTTCGCGTACCTCGCCGGGAAGCATTCCCTGCCGCGCTGGGCCGCCATCATAATCGTTACGCTCTTTTTCAGCCATGAGCTGCTCACCCAAGTGCTGCTACTAGGCGGACTGTTTGACCTGGCCTTCGATCTGCGGAAACTCAGATCCTCGCGCCCAGGCACACCGAATTAACAATCATAAAGCTCTAGCATTACTTTCCGCCGGCTGCTGCGGCGCTGTTTTTTGTATATATAAATTCCTTCGGAAACATCAAGCGCGAAAACCTTGACTATCGTTTCCATCAAGGATTATAATATAGATAGATAAAGCGTATTTTTTTACCCTTTACCGTTTCTGGTGGAAACGTTTTTACGGTTTCGTTTCCCGGAAAACGCCCGTGACCATACATAACTCGGGAAAGGAGGTAACAATAATGGCTGTTTACAGGTTCAATCTTGAAAACGCCGCTCCGTGGCAGCTTCCTCTCATCGCCAGGCTCAATAAGGTTTTCTCGCCTATCCCGATAACCGTCACCGCGAACGAGATGATAATCGGGTTTTGCGAAGAGGCGGAAGAACACCATGTTTGGCAGAAGCTGGGGCTAGACCACGACTCTCATTGTGTCTGACGGCCCACGCCCCGTTAAACCACGTTATGCCAAGAAACCGCCGGATAAGTCGCGTCCGGCGGTTTCTTGCTTGTCGCAATTATTTCGGGTAGAACGGCCAGACCATCGGAATAATGATGATCGAGACGATGAAGCACACGACAACAAGACCGGTGCCGGCTTTGACATAGTCCATGAACTTGTAGCCGCCGGGGCCAAGGACGATGGTGTTGGGCGGGGTGCCGACCGGCGTCGAGAAGGCGCAGGAGGCGGCGACCGCGATGGCCATCAGCACGGCGTGCGGGCTGGCGCCCAAGCCCTTGGCGATCGAGATGCCGATCGGGGCGAGCAGCGCGGTGCAGGCCGTGTTGGACATAAACTGAGTCAACCCGGCGGAAAGAACAAAGAGGACGGCGGTAATGAGCAGGGGACTCGGGGAGCCGCCCATCGCACCCACCACGGCGTCGGCAATCATCTTGCCGGCGCCGCTCTTGTCGATAGCGGTGGCGATCGGCATCATGCCGGCGAACAGGAAGATGGTCACCCAGTCGATACCCTGGTAGGCCTGCTTCTCTTTGAGGCAGCCGAGGAGCACGGCCAGGATGGCGCCGATGATGGCGGCGACTTCCAGCGGGAATTGTTTGAGATCGAGGGCCATTACGACGACCACGCCGAGAAGGATGAAGCCGGCGATCCACATTTTCTTCGGATCGGCGGAGCTGGCTTTGGCTTCCTTCGCAGCATCGGCGTCGATGGCGGCGTCCGCGGACAATTCAGCCTTGGGAAGCAGGCGTTTGCCGATAAACATCATGTAAATGATACCGACGACAGTGAGCGGGATGCCGATCCAGGCGAACTCGAAGAAGCCGAAAGGCTTGAAGCCGGCCGCTTTGAGAGCCCCGGCGGCGATGATGTTCGGCGGCGTGCCGACAAGGGTGATGATGCCGCCGAGACCGGCGCCGAACGCCAGCGGCATCAGTTGGCGCGATGCGGGAATCTTGGCCACTTGGCAGATGCCAAGCACGACAGGCAGCAGAGCCGCGGTTGTGCCGGTGTTGGAGGTCACCGACGACAGGACAGCGGCAATCAGCATAGTGCCAAACAGCAGGCCGTTCTCGCTGGTGCCTGTGAAACGGACGACGGTAGCGCCGATTTTCTGCGCCAGGCCGGTATGGAACATGGCGGCGCCGATGACGAACATGCCGGCGAACAGCACAACGGTCGAGTTCGCCAAACCGGAGAAAACGGTATTAACCGGGATTACCCCCAGGAGACCCATCGCGATCGCCCCGGACATGGCCGTGATAGCCAGCGGGACTGCCTCGGTAACGAACAATAGCGCGACTACTCCAAGCACGAGTAACGCTTTCACGGCAGGTGTCATTCTTTTGTCCTCCCCACTTTTTCTCTAATCCAACGGTAAAACCAACGCAATCCGGATTGTGCTTACCCCACCTCCTTAATTACCCGATAGTCTAGCGCATTTGTAACAACGACTGTTTGCAAAATTGAAATAACTGACGGCCGGATACGCAGGCGCTTACACCTGCGTATCTGACCCGGAAACCCGGAAGTAATGGTTATTTCAGCATCGCCAGCATGGTGCCGGCGGCGACGGCGGTGCCTATAACGCCGGCCACATTCGGGCCCATGGCGTGCATCAGCAGGAAGTTGCCCGGGTTGGCCTTCTGACCGACCACCTGGCTGACACGGGCCGCCATCGGCACGGCCGACACGCCGGCGGAGCCGATCAGCGGGTTGACCTTGCCGCCGCTGACGATATAGAACACCTTGCCGAGCAGTACGCCCCCGGCGGTGCCGCCGGCAAAGGCCACAAGGCCGAGGCAGATGATGAGGATGGTTTTGTAGTTGAGGAAGTTCTCCGCCGACATGGTCAGGCCGGTGCCGGTGGCCAGGAAGATGGTGACGATGTTGATGAGAGCGTTCTGCGAGGTGTCCGACAGACGATCGGTAACGCCAGACTCGCGGAAGAGGTTGCCCAGCATCAGCATGCCCATCAGGGCGGCGATCGGCGGCAGGAGCAGGCTGATTACGATAGTGGCGACGACCGGGAAGGCTAACTTTTCGAATTTCGAGACCGGCCGCAGTTGGTCCATGACCACCTCACGCTCTTTCTTGGTCGTAAGGAGCTTCATGATCGGCGGCTGGATAAGCGGCACGAGCGACATGTAGGAGTAGGCCGCGACCGCGATCGCTCCCAACAGGTGCGGCGCCAACTTGACGGAAAGATAGATGGCGGTCGGACCGTCCGCGCCGCCGATAATGCCGATGGCGGCCGCTTCCTGGACATTGAAGCCCAGCAGCATGGCTCCGCCGAGGGAGACGAACACGCCGATCTGGGCGGCGGCGCCCAGCAGCAGCGTCGACGGGTTGGCCAGCATCGGGCCGAAATCGGTCATCGCCCCGACGCCCAGGAAGATCAGGGGCGGGAAGATTTCGTACTGGATACCGTAGCTGATGAGCTGCATAACGCCGTGCTCTTCAAGAAAGCCCGTTTTCGGCAGGTTGGCGAGGACGCAGCCGAAGGCGATGGGCGACAGCAGCAACGGCTCGAAGCCCTTGGCGAACGCCAGGTAGAGCAGGATGAGGCCCACGAGCATCATGATGGCGTTGCCGCCGGTGAAACCTGTGAAGCCGCTATCCGACCAGACGGCCTGGAGCGCGACGGCAAACGCGTTGAATAGTTCCATATCTATGTCCTCCTAATAAGTAACGCTTCAGCCGAGAACGACCATCACATCGCCGGTAGCGACGCTCTGGCCGGCGGAAACGCGCACATCGGCGACTTTGCCGTCGGCGGGAGCCATGATTTCGTTCTGCATTTTCATAGCTTCGAGAATGAGCAGGACATCGCCGCTCTTGACGGCATCGCCGGCTTTGACGTTAACGGACATGATCTTGCCGGGCATGGGGGCGTTGACGGTCCTGGCACCGGCGGCAACGGGCGCGGCAGCAGGAGCAGGCGCGGCTTTGGGAGCGGGCGCAGCGGCGGGAGCGGCTACGGGCGCCGCCTTGGGAGCGGCAGCGGGCGCAGCGCTGGGAGCGGCCGAGCCGCCGACCTTCTCAACGTCGACTTCGTAAGTTTGACCATTTACAGTAATAAGGAATTTTTCCATATTTGCATCCTCCTTAATCTACCCTAACTTAATACATCTTGCTGCGGTTTTGCACCGTTTCGAGTCTGGCAGCCTGGGCCCAGCCCTTGCCGCCCACCGGACGGACGGCCAGTATGCGCGCCGCGCCGAAGCCGGTCGCGGCGACAGCGGCGGCAAGCACGGCGATAAGCTGGTTCTGGTCAGGCTCCGCAGGGGCGGCGGCAACTGCCGCAACCGGAGCTACGGCGGGAGCCGGCTCGGATTTAACTACACTTTTTTTTTGCGTCGGGTCGATTTTCTGTATCAGACGGATGATCAGGCTCAGTCCATACAATACGGCGAACACGACCGCCATGTTGATGAACATGATCAGCAACGGATTGGTTGTTACCGGTTGTCCCATATAATTCACCTCGTTTCTTTTTGCTCGGTCTATTGCGTAAGAAGCTTCAGCGATCTACAGCGGAATGTTGCCGTGTTTCTTGGCGGGACGGGCTTCGCGCTTAGAGGCGAGCATGTTGAGGGCGGTGATGACGCGCGGACGGGTTTCCGCCGGCTCGATGACGATGTCGACGAAGCCGCGTTCCGCCGCTTTATACGGGGTGGCGAAATCTTCGACATACTGGTCGGTCTTGGCTTTGGCGTCGGGGTCGCCCTTGAAGATGATGTTGGCCGCCCCGGCCGGGCCCATGACGGCGATTTCCGCGCTCGGCCAGGCGAGCACCTGATCGGCGCCGAGGTCCTGGGAGCACATCGCCAGATAGGATCCGCCGTACGCCTTGCGGGTGATAACGGTTACCTTGGGCACGGTGGCTTCGGAGTATGCATACAGCATCTTGGCGCCGTGGCGGATGATGCCGCCGTATTCCTGGCCGGTGCCGGGCAGGAAGCCGGGCACGTCGACGAGGTTGACGAGCGCGATGTTGAACGCGTCGCAGAAGCGGATGAAGCGGGCGGATTTGTCGGACGCGTTGACGTCCAGGCAGCCGGCCATAACCGACGGCTGGTTGGCGATGATGCCTACCGTCTGGCCGTCGAAACGGGCAAAGCAGGTGATGATGTTCTGGGCGTAGTGCTCATGCACTTCGTAGAACTCGCCGTTGTCGACGATCATTTTGATAACATCCTTCATGTTGTAAGGCATGTTGGGGTTATCGGGCAGCAGGGTGTTGAGACCGGCGTCCATGCGGTTGGGGTCGTCGCCCGTTTCCATGACAGGGGCGTCCTCGAGGTTGTTGGACGGCAGGAAGCCGAGCAGGTAGCGGATCTGCTGCATGCAATTCTCGTCGTTCTCGGCCGCGAAGTGGGCCACGCCGGATACGGTGTTGTGGGTCATGGCGCCGCCGAGAGCTTCGGCGGTGACTTCTTCCGCGGTGACCGATTTGATGACCTGCGGGCCGGTGATGAACATCTGGCTGGTGTTTTTCACCATGAAGATGAAGTCGGTCAGAGCCGGGGAATACACGGCGCCGCCGGCGCACGGCCCCATGATGACCGAGATCTGGGGGATGACGCCTGAGGCGAGGGTGTTACGGTAGAATATCTTGCCGTAGCCGGCCAGCGCGTCGACCGCTTCCTGGATGCGGGCGCCGCCGGAATCGTTAAGGCCAACGAGGGGCGCGCCCATCTTGACGGCCAGATCCTGCACCTTGCAGATCTTGGCGGCGTGCATTTCGCCGAGCGAGCCGCCGACGACGGTGAAGTCCTGGGCGAACACATACACAAGGCGGCCTTCCACCGTGCCATAGCCGGTCACGACGCCTTCGCCCGGAGCCTCTTCCTTCTCCATGCCGAAGTTGGTGCAGCGGTGATGGACGAACTGGTCAAGTTCCACGAAGGTACCGGGGTCAAGAAGCTTCTCGATGCGCTCGCGGGCGGTCATCTTGCCGCTGGCATGCTGTTTTTCGATCCTCTTGGCGCCGCCGCCCTGTTTGACTTTTTCCTGGCGGGCCTTGAGATCCTGAATCTTTTCTTGAATTGTAGCCATGATACACCTCCAGACAAAATCGTTGCTATTGGGAAAGACTCTTTCCCGCTACTTCCGTTCGGAAATTTCGAGCAGAATACCGCCGGTAGCCTTCGGGTGAATGAAGGCGATGCTGGCGCCGCCGGCGCCGTAACGCGGCTGCTCGTCGATGAGGCGCACGCCTTTGGCCTTGAGATCAGCCAGGGCGTTTTCGATGTTGTCAACCCTGAGAGCAACGTGCTGGATGCCTTCGCCGTTCTTCTCGATGAACTTGGCGATCGGGCCGTCCGGAGAAGTGGACTCCAAGAGTTCCACCTCGCTGTCGCCGCAGGGGATAAAGCAAACTTTAACCTTCTGCTGCTCGACTACTTCTTCGCCGAGCGCGGTCATGCCAAGGGTTTCGGTATAGAACTTCTTGGCCTGTTCGAGATTGTTCACCGCGATCCCGATATGGTCGACTTTGAGTACCTTGAACATACGGTTACCTCCTTGTGTTATGATTTGATATTATTACCTGATAACAATTTTATTCGTCCTGTTCCGTTCTGGCAAACTCATCCAAGGCCGCTGTCACCGCAAAAATTCGCTTATTAGCCGGGAAACGACACTATACGGGTCACTATTCCTAGTTTCGATTTCAGCGACAAATTGGTCGAGCTGGCCGGACGCCGTGATTTTTCCGAGGATGCGGCGATGGATGTTCTCTTCCAGCAGGGCGATAAACTCGTTTCTGGTCCGCTGCTTGCGCCGCTTGGCCAATTCGCCGGACCCGGTCACATACCGGATATGTTCTTCAAGGGTAGCGATAAGTTCGTCTATGCCAACCCCCTGGCTGGCGATCGTCTGTTTGATGGGCGGCCGCCACTCGGCTTTCACCTGATCGAGGTCGAGCATCATTTCGAGCTCGGCCTTGAGGCGTTCGGCCCCATCGCGGTCAGCCTTGTTGATGGCGAAAACGTCGCCGATCTCCAGGATGCCAGCTTTGATTGCCTGAATGTCGTCCCCCTGGCCGGGGACAAGCACGACAACGGTCGTGTCGGCGGCCTTGACGATGTCGACCTCCGACTGGCCCACACCGACCGTCTCGATAAAGATGACGTCCTTGCCGGCGGCGTCCATGATCTTGACCGCATCGGCCGTCTTGCGCGACAGACCGCCAAGGCTGCCCCGCGTCCCCATGCTGCGGATGAACACGCCCTCGTCGAGGGTGAGCTCGTTCATCCTGATGCGGTCGCCGAGGATGGCCCCCCCCGAGAAGGGGCTGGTGGGGTCAACGGCGACAATTCCGACCGTCTTGCCCTGCCGGCGGCACGCTTTGGCCAGTTTATCAGTCAGGGTGCTCTTGCCCGCGCCGGGAGGACCGGTGATACCGATCACGTAGGCTCTGCCGGTGTGCGGGTACAGCTTCTGCATTATCGCTGTCGCGTCTTCATATTCGTTTTCGACCGCGGTGATGGCCCGCGAAAGGGCCAGCCGCGAGCCGGCCAAAAGTTCTGCCACAATATCCACGACTGTTGCACCACCTCAAGCCTGCGCCAAACCGGCCGGGCGGGAGGCCTCCTCCCGCCTGACCGGCGCTGATACAGACTCTATTTCACGTTGGTCTTGATAAACTCGATGATGCTGCCGGTCGGGGTACCGGGAGTAAAGACCGCGGACACGCCGGCTTCTTTCAGGCCGGGGATATCGGCGTCGGGGATTACGCCGCCGCCGATGATAAGAACATCATTCATCCCCTTGTCGCGAATCATCTTGACGACCTTCGGGAACAGGGTATTGTGAGCGCCCGACAGAAGGCTCATGGCTATGACGTTTACGTCTTCCTGCAGAGCGGCTTCGGTGATTTGCTCGGGAGTCTGGCGGAGACCGGTGTAAATTACCTCGAAGCCTGCGTCGCGAAGAGCGCGGGCTACGACTTTGGCGCCACGGTCATGACCGTCGAGACCGGGCTTTGCTACCAATACGCGAATACGTTTTTCCATCGTTCGTCCCTCCTATCTCTTCTCTTTACAGGCTGACATGCGCTTCGTATTCGCCGAACACTTTGCGCATCACGCCGCAGATTTCGCCGAGGCTGGCGTAAACCTTGACCGCATCGACGATAACCGGCATGAGGTTTTTGCTCTCGTCCTTGCAGGCTTCCTCGAGGGCGGCCAGCTTGGCCTTGACGGCGGCGTTGTCGCGCTCGGCCTTGACCTTGGCCAATTTGTTCTTCTGGAACTCGCCGACGGCGGCATCTACGCGCAGCAGTCCCTCGGGAGTTTTCTCCTTGATCTGGAACTGGTTGACGCCGACGATGATGCGCTGCTTGGACTCGACGTCCATCTGCCAGCGGTAGGCGCTCTCCTGGATCTCCTTCTGGATGTAGCCCTTCTCGATTGCCTCGACAGCGCCGCCGAGGTCGTCGATTTTCTTGATGTAGTCCCAGCACTCTTTCTCGATCTTGTCGGTGAGGGCTTCCACGTAGTAGGAGCCGCCCAGCGGGTCGACCACGTCGGCCAGGCCGCTTTCGTAAGCCACGATCTGCTGGGTGCGGAGGGCGATGCGGACCGAATCTTCGGTCGGCAGGGCCAGCGCCTCATCCTTGGAGTTGGTGTGCAGCGACTGGGTGCCGCCCATGACGGCCGCCGCGGTCTGCAGAGCAACGCGCACGATGTTGTTGTCAGGCTGCTGGGCGGTAAGCATCGAGCCGGCGGTCTGGGTGTGCACGCGCAGCATCCAGCTCTTGGGGCTCTGGGCGCCGAAGCGCTCCTTCATAACCTTGGCCCACACGCGGCGGGAAGCGCGGAACTTGGCGACTTCCTCAAGGACGTTGTTGTGAGCGTTCCAGAAGAAGGACAGGCGGCCGGCGAAATCGTCGACATTGAGGCCGGCCTTGATGGCGGCGTCGACGTAAGCTATGCCGTCGGCGATCGTGAAGGCGATCTCCTGCGAAGCAGTGGACCCGGCCTCACGGATGTGGTAGCCGGAAATCGAGATCGTGTTCCACTGGGGAACATGCTTGGAGCAGTATTCGAAGATATTGGTAATCAGCCGCATCGAGGGCTTGGGCGGGAAAATATAGGTGCCGCGGGCGGCGTACTCTTTGAGAATGTCGTTCTGGATGGTGCCGTTGAGCTTGTCGGCGGGCACGCCCTGTTTCTCGGCGACGGCGATGTACATGGCCAGCAGGACGGCGGCCGGCGCGTTGATCGTCATCGAGGTCGATACCTTGCCGAGGTCGATCTGGTCGAACAGGATCTCCATGTCCTTGAGAGTGTCGATGGCCACGCCCACTTTGCCGATTTCACCCTCGGCGATGGCGTCGTCGGAGTCGTAACCGATCTGGGTCGGCAGGTCGAAGGCGCAGGACAGGCCGGTGCCGCCCGACTCGAGCAGGTAGCGGTAGCGTTTGTTCGATTCTTCGGCGGTCGAGAAGCCGGCGTACATACGCATGGTCCAGAACCGGCCGCGGTACATGGTCGGCTGCACGCCGCGGGTGAAGGGATATTCGCCCGGGAAGCCAAGGTCGCGCTCATAATCGAACCCCTCGATGTCAAGCGGGGTATAAAGACGGTTATGGGCGAGATTCTGGCGTTCAGGGTTTTTGGCCGCCGCTTTTTCTACCTTGGCGGTATAATCGGCCATTTTGGCTTTCAGTGATTCATTTGCCATTCTTTTGTCCTCCTTTACTTGATTGCTATTTCACTTTCATAGTCCCGGTGCTCATGAACCGGGTATGCCAGGAAAGGGCTTCGTCGAGAAGGTGCGGGGTGTGGGCCATCCCGGTCGTTTTCTCGGCTCTTTCCAGGTAGTCGAGTAGTAGCGGTTGGTAATCGGGGTGGGCGCACTTGTCGATGATGACCCGGGCCCGCTCTTTCGGGCTCAGGCCGCGCACGTCGGCCACGCCCCGCTCGCTGATGATGACGTCGATATCGTGTTCGGTATGGTCGAAGTGCGAGCACATCGGCACGATCGAGGAAATATCGCCGTTCTTGGCCACCGAGTTTGTGAAGAAGATTGTCAGGTAGCCGTTGCGGGCGAAGTCGCCGCTGCCGCCGATACCGTTCATCATCTTGGTGCCCATGATGTGGGTGGAATTAACATGACCGAAAATGTCGACCTCGATGGCGGTGTTCATCGCAATGATCCCCAGACGGCGGGCCGTTTCCGGACCATTGGCGATTTCCTGCGGCCGGAGGAGGATCTTCTTGCGGTATTCCTTGAGATTGGCGTACAGGCGCTTGAGGCCGTCCGGCGACGGGGTCAGTGCGGTGCCGGAGGCGAAGTCCAGCTTGCCGGCGTCCATCAGATCAAACATGCCGTCCTGGATAACTTCGGTATAAACGGTCAGGTTCCTGTATGGGGATTCGACCATGCCGGCCATTACGGCGTTGGCTACCGAGCCCACGCCCGACTGCAGGGGCAGCAGGTTCTTCGGCAGGCGGCCGTGCTTGATCTCGTTGTTGAAAAACTCGGTCACATGGGCGCTCATCGCCTTGGCGTCGTCGTCGATCGCCGCCAGCGGGCGGGTGACGTCAGGCAGATCGCAGGCCACTATATAGGTTATCTTGCCCGGCCCGGCCTCAATATATGGCGTGCCGATGCGGTCGTCCACTTTGACGATCGGGATGGGGCCGCGGTTGGGGGGATCCTTGGGGACATATACGTCATGCATGCCTTCCAGCTCAAGCGGCTGGGAGGTATTGACCTCGACGATGACGATATCGGCGCTCTGCACGAACGACGCCGAGTTGCCCAGCGAGGTCGTCGGCACGATATGGCCTTCTTCGGTGATGGCGCAAGCTTCGATAATGGCGACGTCAACCTTGCCGCCAAGGAAACCGTAACGGGACATCTGGGCCACATGGGAAAGATGCATATCGATATACTGCACCTGACCGTTGTTGATCTGCTTGCGCAGGGCGTCGTTGGTCTGGTACGGCAGGCGCTTGGCGATGCCGTTCGCATTCGCCAGGGCGCCGTCGAGTTCGCCGCCCACTGAGGCGCCTGTCCACAGATTGATCTTGAAAGGGTCCTTCTTCATCCGCTCGGCCAGCGCCAGCGGCACCGCCTTGGGATATCCGGCCGGCGTGAAACCGCTGGTGCCTATATTCATACCCGGCTTGATGATGGCGGCCGCTTCCTCGGCGGAGACGATCTTGGCGTGCAATTCCTTGCAGCGCACCCTGTCCCTAATGTCGATCATTTTCTGACTCCTCCCCTAATCTTTTATATTATTATTTATAGAATACCCTTGCATTACACCAGGCCCCACGATATGCCGCACGAAAAAAGCACCCGGCCCGTTTCGCTAGCGCGAAACAAACCCTGGTGCAAGTCCACTACATTATCTATTATCGGCAAAATAATAGACCGTAAACCTGGACAGGTTAAAACCGCGCATTTCTAGTTTGGCCGCATCGCCTCCCTGTCCATGCACTGTATAAAATTCACTTCGGAGGCCGGGTAAACCGGCGCAAAATATGTATCCGAGTCATATAATATTGCTTATGTTGGTATATATTCTCTTTGATTGCCCGAATCCCTTTTTATTTATTTAATATTCTTTGAACAAATTTTTCCCGCCCCCCGCCTCTCCGGCGCAAAGCGAAAAGACAACCTGGCTCAGGCCGAGCCCGGTTGTCTCCGATCATCCTTCACTGACGCGACAGGTAATACGATATGCTAGACAGGCCCACCGACAGATCCTCGCTGACCAGGCGGACGTTCTCGGCCACGTTGAGTTTGATGGGCGCGAAATTCCATATCCCCCGCACCCCGGCGGCCACAAGCTTGTCGGCCACCGCCTGGGCGCTCTCTGCCGGCACCGTGATGACGCCGATGTGAATATTGCGCTCGCGGGCCACCTCTTCCAGCCGGTCGAGGCTGAAAATCTCCACCCCGCCGATCAGTTGGCCGATTTTCGCCGGATCCACGTCGAACACCGCCGCCAGATTGAACCCCAGCGAGGCGAAATTGCGATAATTGGCCAGAGCCCACCCCAGATGGCCGACGCCGACGATGGCGATATTCCAGTTGCGGTGGAGACCCAGAATCTCGCCGATATTTCTGATAAGTTCGCGGACGAAGTAACCCACGCCCTTTTTCCCGAACTCGCCGAACGATGCCAGATCCTTGCGTATCTGCTCGGGCGTCACGCCGATGCGGCGACCGAGTTCCTCCGAGGAGATGATCTCCGTTCCCTCCTGCTGAATAAGGCGCAGGGTCCGGAAATATAGTGGCAAACGGTCGATTGTCGCCTTAGAAATCACGATATGCTCCTTCAAGCCTTAGCCCTCCCCACCAGTTCTCCCGGCTCGTCTAATCAATTCCTTCTTAAACAGGTGAACTCCTGCTAGCAGACCTGTCCGACGGCCTCACTTTTGATAATATTTCACAATGTTGCTATACTGTATGCGTTATGATTCACATATTATAACGGAAATTACAGCATTTGTCTACCCAGTGTCCCAAGTCGCCGCCGCCTTCATCCGGAAGGAACGTGTCATTTTCTGTCGAAGATAACAAAAGTACTCAAATCGGATCTTAATGCGGAAAGGCAGGGACAGACTGATGGCTAACGGGCAGGAAATCCTGCAGCATTACGTTCACGCTATGGCCACACTCAACGATAGACAAATGACCGATGTCGGCGTATGCATCTGCGACCTGGACAAAGTATTGTTCTATCGGCCGGCTCGCACCCTCGACCTGAAAGTGGCCCCCGGCGATGCGATCAAACCCGGCAGCGCTCTCTACCGCGCCATCCATGAACAGCGCCGCGTAGTGGTCGTCCAGAGCGACGCCTCCCTTTACGGCGTGCCCTATGTCGGGGTCGGCAGCCCCATCCTCGACGAAAAGAACGCCGTGATCGGCGCCATCACCATCTCCGAATCCACTGGCCGCTACGACGTGCTGAAACAGGCTTCGACCCAGGTGGGGCAAAACATCGAAGCCATCGCCAGCACGGCCGAGGAAATCTCCGCCCAGACCGAGGAAATGGCCGCCGCCAGCCGGACGCTGACGCAAACGCTCACCAACTCCCAGAACCGGGTGAAGGACACCGACCAGGTGCTCGGCCTCATCAAGGCTGTTGCCGGCCAGACAAATCTGCTGGGGCTGAACGCCGCCATCGAAGCCGCCCGGGTCGGCGACCAGGGCCGCGGCTTTGGGGTGGTGGCCGAAGAAATCCGCAAGCTGGCCACCTCGACGGCCGAGTCGGTGAAAAGTATCGAAGAGATGATCAGGGCCATCCAGGAAGACAGCGTCAACTCCCGCCAACAGATGGGGCAGATCGACGCTATGATCTCCCAGATAGCCAGCGCCGTCATCCAGGTCGCCGAAGCCGCCCAGCACCTCAGCGGCATGGCCGGCAACCTGGGCGACCTGGCCGACGGCCTTATAGAAACGAAGTAGCCTGCAATTCTTGCATCAGGCTCTGGCCGTTCAGAAAGTCCCAGATGCAAGGCGCACCGGAAGAGCGCGCCGCGACGCGTACACGGGACGTACGCTAGCAAGCGCTCTGAGGAGCAACGCCGCAGATGGGGCTTTATCAACGGCCAGAAAAAAAACCGGGAGCGAAAGCTCCCGGTTTTTCTTGCTTATCCCTCGCGATGCTGCGCGTGGTAGTGGGTGTGGAGCAGCTTGTGCGACTTCTCGCCCAGCGGTTTGCCGAGCCAGCTGTCGTACAGCTCCTTCACCGCCGGATTCTCGTGCGATTTCCGCAGCGACATGCAGGAGTCGCAGTTGTAAATGGCATCGACGCGCGCCTGGCGGGTCTCCTGGCACACCGGCACGGGCTGTCCGCCGCCGCCGATGCAGCCGCCGGGGCAAGCCATCACTTCGATAAAGTGGTAGTCGGCTTCGCCGGCGCGGATCTTGTCGAGGATGGTGCGGGCGTTCTGCAGCGTATGGGCAACTGCCACCTTCACGTTCAGGTCGCCCACCGGCACGACCGCTTCCTTGATGCCGGTCAAGCCGCGGACTGCCTTGAAGTCGACGCAGCCAAGCTCCTTGCCGGTAACCACTTCGGCCACCGTGCGGAGCGCCGCCTCCATAACGCCGCCGGTGGCGCCGAAGATAACGGCCGCGCCGGTCGAGATGCCGAGCGGAGCGTCGAATTCCTCTTCCGGCAGCTTGTCGAAGCTGAGGCCGGCCTCGCGGATCATGCGGCCGAGTTCGCGGGTGGTCAGAACGTAGTCGACATCCTGGTAGCCGCTGGACTTCATCTCGGGCCGGACCGCTTCCGCCTTCTTGGCTGTGCAGGGCATGATCGAGACGCTGACGATATCCTTGGGATCGATCCCCTGTTTTTCGGGGTAGTACGTCTTGGCCAGCGCGCCGAACATCTGCTGCGGCGATTTGGCGGTGGAGAGATGGTCCAAGAGGTCTGGGTACATCAGCTCGATGAAATTGATCCAGCCGGGGGAGCAGGAGGTGATCATCGGCAGCTTGCCGCCCGTGGTCAGGCGCTGGATGAACTCGTTGCCCTCCTCCAGGATGGTGAGGTCGGCGGTGAAATCGGTATCGAACACCCTGTCGAAGCCTAGGCGGCGCAGGGCCGCGACCATCTTGCCGGTCACGACGCTGCCGGGGCCCATGCCGAGGGCCTCGCCGAGGGCGACGCGCACCGCCGGGGCGGTTTGCACGACAACATGCTTCTTGGGATCGCTGAGCGCGGCCCAGACCAGATCGGTATCGTCCTTCTCGACGATCGCCGCCGTCGGGCAGACGGTGGCGCACTGGCCGCAGTAGGTGCAGGGCGCCTCGTCGAGGCCCGTCATGAAGGCGGGCGCGACGGTGGTGTTAAAGCCGCGGTTGACAAAGCTATATACGTGGACGCCCTGCCGCTCGCTGCACGCGCGGATGCAGCGGCCGCAGAGGATGCACTTGTTCTGGTCGCGTACGAGCGAGGGGTTGTTGGCGTCGAGGGGCAGATCTTTGCGCTCGCCCTGGAAGCGGATCTCGCGGATGCCGAGGTCGGCGGCGATCGACTGCAACTCGCAGTTGAGGTTGCGCTGGCAGGAGAAGCAATCGGGCGGGTGGTTGGCCAGCAGCAGTTCAACAACCATCTGGCGGGCTTCCCGGACCGCGGCGGTGTTGGTGCGGACGACCATACCCTCGTTCACCGGGTAAACGCAGGAGGCAACCAGGCTGCGGGCGCCCTCAACCTCCACCATGCACACGCGGCAGGCCCCTTCCGGCCTGAGCTCGGGGTGGTAACACAGCGTCGGCACCTTGATGCCAACCGACAAAGCGGCTTCGAGGACAGTGGCCGTTTTCGGCACCTGCACCTTCTGGCCGTCAATAGTTATATTGACCATATCCATGGTATCACACTCCTTCTCCCTTTAGCCCTTGATGATGGCCTTGAACGGACACTTGGTCAGGCAGGCGCCGCACTTGATGCAGATCGCCTCGTCGATCGTATGCTGGGACTTGATCTCGCCGCTGATGGCCGCCACCGGGCAGGTCTTGGTGCACAGGCCGCAGCCCTTGCAGGCCTCGGTGATCCTGTAGCCGGCCAGCTTGGTGCACGCCCCGGCCGGGCAGCGCTTCTCTTTAATGTGGGCCTCATATTCGTGCCGGAAATAGCGCAGTGTGCTGAGCACCGGATTGGGGGCCGTCTGACCGAGGCCGCACAGCGCCGAGGTCTTGATATTCTTGGCCATGCTCTCGAGCAGGGCGATATCGCTTTCCTTGCCTTCACCTTCGGTGATGCGGGTAAGAATCTCCAGCATCCGCTTCGTGCCCTCGCGGCAGGGGGTGCATTTGCCGCAGGACTCCGACTGGGTGAAGGTGAGGAAGAACTTGGCCAGGTCGACCATACAGGTCGTCTCGTCCATGACCACCAGGCCGCCGGAGCCCATCATCGCGCCGGCCTGGATGAGGGAATCGTAGTCGACAGGCAGGTCAAGCAACTGTTCGGGGAGACAGCCGCCCGAGGGGCCGCCGATCTGGACGGCTTTATACTTCTTGCCGCCGGGGATGCCTCCGCCGATATCGAAGATGATCTCGCGCATCGTGATGCCCATCGGCACCTCGGCGAGGCCGGTGTGGTTGATACGGCCGGTAAGGGCGAAGACCTTCGTGCCTTTGCTCTTCTCGGTGCCGATGCTGGCGTACCAGTCGGCGCCCTTGGTGATAATCTGCGGCACGTTGGCGAACGTCTCGACATTGTTGATATTGGTCGGCTTGCCCCACAGACCGGAAATGGCCGGGAAGGGCGGACGGGGCCGCGGCATGCCGCGCTTGCCTTCGATCGAGGCCAACAGGGCGGTCTCTTCGCCGCACACGAACGCGCCGGCGCCTTCTTTGATCTTCAGGCGGAAATTGAAGCCCGAGCCGAAGATGTTGTCGCCCAGCAGCCCGAGGTCTTCGGCCTGCTTGATGGCGATTCTCAGGCGTTTGATCGCCAGCGGGTACTCGGCCCGCACATACAGGTAGCCTTCGTCGGCGCCGATGGCGTAACCGCACACGGCCATGCCCTCGATGACGCGGTGGGGGTCGCCTTCCAGGACGCTGCGGTCCATGAACGCGCCCGGATCGCCCTCGTCGGCGTTACAGACGACATATTTCTTATCGCCGGCGGCCTTGCGGGTGAAGTCCCACTTCATACCGGTCGGGAAGCCGCCGCCCCCACGGCCGCGCAGGCCCGACTTCTTCATCTCGTCGACAACCTGCTCGGGAGTCATCGTGGTCAGCGCTTTGCCCAGGGCCTCGTAACCGCCGACGGCGATATACTCTTCGATTATCTCGGGATTGATGTGGCCGCAGTTGGCAAGCACCATCCGCATCTGTTTTTTGTAGAAGCTCAGCTCGCTGTAATTGGGGATGCTCTCGTGGGTGACCGGCTCCTTATACAGCAGGCGCTGTACGATCCGGCCCTTGTAAAGGTGGCTTTCCACCAGCTCGGGCACGTCCTCGGCCTGAACGCGGACATAGAAAGTGCCTTCAGGATATACGATAACCAGCGGGCCCATCTCGCAGAAACCGTGGCAGCCGGTCTCCACGACCATGATCTCCTTGTCGAGGCCCTTCTTGACCAGTTCCTCGCGCAGCGCCGCTTCGACCTTCGACGCTCCCGAGGCGGTACAGCCGGTGCCGGCGCAAATGAGTACGTGAGCTCTCACGTGTTGCATTTTCTTACCTCCCGTTTCCCGTGTCTATTGAGAAATCTTGCCGACGACCAGCTCTTCCACGATCCGGCCGTTGACCACATGCTCACCGACTATCTTGGCGACGGCGGCCGGCGTAACCTTACCGTAGGTTATGCGCGGTTCGTCGGGACGGACGACATCGACCAGGACTTCCTTCTCGCACATACCGATGCAGCCGGTCTGGCGGACGGTCACGTCCTGCAGCTTGCGCTTGGCGATCTCGTCGAGGATGGCGGACATTACTTCCCGCGCCCCGGCGGCGATACCGCACGTGCCCATGCCGACTATGATCTGTATACCGCCTGCGTGGCGCAGCTTGGTCTGCGACTGGAACTGTTCGCGCATGCGCTTTAAGTCCTCAACTGTTTTCATGCTGTACACCTCCGTACAAATTGGCCTCATTGGCCGCTATATACTCGTCGAGCCATACAATTACATCCGGGTGCGACAGGGGCATATCGCCCAATATCTCGGTCAGCTCGCCGGTAGCGAGGGAGAAAACGGCGTTATCCACCAGATGCCGGTAGGTCAGCTCGGTATCCGGATTAGCGATTACCAGCGTTTTCACCGTCGCGGCGAGGTTGCCGAGCGGCGGGCGGTCCAGATGGCTGTGGCGGTAAACCGCCTCCACCGTGGTGCCTTGGCCCACCTCGGAATCGATCTTCAGATACCCACCGCACTGCCTGGTGGACATATCGATCAGCGGTAAACCCAGCCCCACCCTGCGCGTCGTGCGGGTCGTGACAAAGGGGTCGAGAACGCGGCGCCGGGTGTCGGCGTCCATGCCCCGTCCGTTGTCGGACACGCGGATGGTCAGGGTATCCGCACTACTGTCCTCGATAATCTCCAGCAAAACCCGGTTTGCCCCAGCTTCCAGGGAATTCTGGACAAGATCCAAAATATGGAGCGCCAGTTCCCGCATACGGAGCTTAGGAGTAACGGCCGAGAATTTCCGGCACGATCTCCGGCGTCAGCCGCCCGTGGGTATCGTCGTTGACCATCATGACCGGCGACAGGCCGCAGGCGCCGATACAGGCCACCGTCTCCAGGGTGAACTTCAGGTCGGGTGTCGTCTTGCCGGCGGTGACTTTCAGAGTGTCTTCCAGCGCCTTTAAAATGGCCTTGGCGCCACGGACGTGGCAGGCCGTCCCCTGGCATACGCGGATGATATTCTTACCGCGCGGATTGAGGTGGAACTGGGCGTAGAAGGTGGCCACGCCATAAATCTGGCTGGTCGGGATACTCATCTTCTCCCCGATCCTCACGATGACGTCTTTGGGCAGGTAGCCGTAAGCGTCCTGGGCCTCCTGCAGGACGGGGATAAGCGCCCCTTTCGCGCCCTGGTACTTGGCCAGAATCTCGTCCAGCTTCGCCATGTTGCTGGCGCCGCCCTTGCCGCCGCAGCAGCACTTCTGTTCATGATTGCTGTTCATATTTCTCCTCCTTTTATGAAAACTTTCACTTAGTAAGGTAATTTTTTTCCTCCGGCGATCACAACACCACCCCTCGCGAATTCTCGTTGTATAGTGCCTGGCGGATTTCCGCCAGAGTGGGCTCTTCAAGGTTAAAGGCCATTTTCGGGCCGGACAGGAAATCTTCGATGGTATGGGCGTCGGAGGCCGTGACAACCGGCAAGCCGCCGATGGCCGGGAAGCGCTGTGCAGCTTCGGCGCGAGGTGTGCGTCGCGACACCTCCACCGCCGTAAGCGCCAGCCCTGGGGGGATGAAGCCCAACTGGGACAGGACGCTGTAGGCCGGCCGGTCCACATGGCTGGCGATCGCCAGCCCGCCGAGGGCGGTGACCTGCTCGCAGGCCTCGGCCAGGCTCAGGGTGAGCGATGCCAGCAGCATCTCCTCCTTGACCGCCACCAGGTTATCCTCCGCGTCGACCACGAACTGGGCGCCGAACTTGTCGGTATCGTTCATGCGCCCCGAACGGTGCGCGGCGACGACCTTCTCCCAGGCGAACAGCTGCCGCGGTTTCTCGAACAAGGCAATGAAATGAACTTCCTCTTTCGTCTCCACCTCCATGCCCGGCAGCACGGTCACGTCGGTGCCCTTGGCGGCCGCCAGCGCGGCAGTGACATTGTCGCCGGCGTTATGGTCGGTGATGGCTACGATGTCGATGCCGTTCTGCGCCGCGTGCCACACTATGTTGCGCGGCGTCATCTCGACCGCTGCGCAGGGCGACAGGAGCGTGTGAACATGCAGATCGGCCACGAAACGGCGCATCACTGCCCCTTGACGCCGCTACGGTATAGTTGTCCGACCAGCTCGAAACTGGTCAGAGAGGTCGTCAGCAGTACAATCCCTTCCGCCTCGGCCTTGGCCACCGTCTCCGGCTCCGGGACGGCCCCGCCGGCGACGACCACCGCCGCCAGACCGGCCAGGGAAGCAACCGCCACAACGTTCTGGTGCCCCTGCATCGTGACCCACACGCTGCCCGGGGCAGCGAAACCCATCACATTGCTCAGCAGATCGGAAACATAGCCGCCCGTCACCTCGGCCGCTAACTTGTCCTGGCCGGCAACGACGGTGAGCGGCAGGGAACCGACGAGATCGTTGACCGTCACTAGGCAATCCCTCCTAATTCTCTTCCCGTTCCTCCAACGAAGGCGGCAGCTTGGCCGCCAGCCCCACCATCTCCTGGGCGAGGTCGCGGACCCGTTCGCGCAGCTTGAAGATGCAGTCGGTCTCGACAGCTTCCCCCTGCACGATATCCTCGGCCAGCGCCTTGCAGTTCGGCGAGCCGCACGAACCGCAGTCCAGTCCCGGAAGCTTGTTGAGCGTCTTTTCCATCTGCTCCACCTTATACATCGCCTTGAAGATATCCTCGTCAAGGCGCATGATCGGCCGCGGCTCGATCGTGCGGTCGTACTCGGTCAGCGAGGAATCGGGGTGATATTTGGCCGGCGCGGCGCCGTGCGCCTCGTCCTCGGCGCGCATCTTCGCCAGCCGCTGATGCATGCGGTGCTCGGCCACGAAGCGGTTTTCCACCGTCAGCGGGCCGCCGATGCAGCCGCCGGAGCAAGCCAGCGCCTCGATGAAATCGACTTTTATCTTGCCGAGAGCCACCTGTTCCAGCACCTCGCTGACATTGTGGATCTCGTCGATAACCATACTGTTCCCCGCCGCCGCGGCCGACGTCTCGCCGCCGCTTAAAGCCCAGCCGACGCCGCGGGCCGTGGCTCGCTGGCAGTTGGCGTCGCGGGGAACGACCGCCACCGCCTTCAAGAGCTCGCCGTAAATCTGCGATATGCCGATGGCGCCGGTAACGCTTGACTTCTCCGCCCCCAGCGGCTGCTTGAACGCCGTCATCTTCGCCGGGCAGGGGGTGATGAACCACACGCCGATATCCTCCGGCGCGATGCCCAGTTCCCGGCAGCGGGTGCTGCGAACCAGGCGGGCGGCCACCTCCACCGGCGCTTCCAGGGGGATGAGATTATCGATCAGCTCGGGAAACTTTACCTGAACCAGCCGCACCACCGCCGGACAGGCGGAGGAAATCGCCGGCTTCTTCGCGTCCCGGCGCTTCAGATATTCCACGGTCGCGTCGGAAACGATCTCGGCGCCGAGCGCCACCTCGAACACCTCGTCGAAGCCGAGGTGCATCAAGGCGCACAACACCACATTCGCCGGCACGTCGGCGGAAAACTGGGAATACAGCGCAGGCGCGGGCAGCGCCACGTTGTACTTGTAATCCTTCAGGTCGTCGAGGCTGTCGGTCACGGCCGTCTTGGCCCGGTTGGCGCACCGGCGGATGCACTCGCCACAGTCGATGCAGCGAGCCTCGGTTATCTTCGCCTTGCCGCCGCGTATGCGGATCGCCTCGGTGGGACAGCGCTTGATACAGTTGACGCAACCTTTACACCGCTCAGGCGTGAGCCTGACCGAGTGGAAATACTCCGACATCCGTTACACCACACAATCAGCTATGGCGGATCAGGATAGAAATCTTCGTTCCTTCCCCCGCCACCGAATTGATGGAAAACTCGTCCGAACAGCGCACCATGTTGGGGAGGCCCATACCGGCGCCAAAGCCCATCTCGCGGATATGGTCGGGGGCGGTGGAGTACCCCTCCTGCATCGCCAGATCGATATCGGCGATGCCCGGTCCCTCGTCTGCAATCACCAGCTCGGTGCGGTCGGGATAAATCGACGCCTTGAGGACGCCGCTGTACGCATGGATAATGACATTCATCTCTGCTTCATAGGAACTGATGGCGATGCGCCTGATAACATCCGAGCGCACGCCGATCTGCTGCAGAATCCGCTTAATTTTGCTCGACGCCTCGCCGGCGGTGTCGAAATCGCCGCCCTTCAGGGCGTAATCGAGCACGATACCCTGTTCAGGATTCACAAGCCGTCACCAGCTCCGAGCAGCCTTTGATGCCATAGTTGTAGAGCATCCCGCACGACTCGAACATCGGCAGGCTGGTCACCATCACCGGGATGCCTTTGCTTTCGGCCATCTGGATTACATCCTGTCCCGGCCGCTTCCCGCGCACCAGCACGATCCCTACCAGGTCGCCCATCTCGGCGGTGCGGATGATCTGAATATTCGTCAGTCCCGTCAGCAGCAGCGTCTTCTCCTTGCTATGCACCAGCACGTCGCTCATCAGGTCGGCGCCGCATGCCGACTTCACCTCGCCGTCGAGGCACTCTGCGCCGCAAATTACCTCTGCTTGCAGTATCTTCTGGACATCGGCCAGTTTCACGACAAACCCCCTTCTCGGGCTGAATTGTTCCAAATTTCACATTCTTTGCGACAAAAAATTAAGGCCGCATAGGCCTTCATAACCGATTCCCCATATCCATATTTCACATTTCTATATATTCCCCGCGTCCGCCTTTACTCCTGCCGAAGCGGGAGATTTTTTTATCAATAAGCCCGTTATTTCGTGTTATTTTTTGTCGGATAGCCATTGAGATGGACAACCACCGTCAAGGCGTTCAGCAGCCAGAAAAGCATCGCTATCTGGGGGTTGAAAAGTATGTAGTCGGTAAGGCCGCCCACCGCCAGCCCGATCACAGCCGCCAGCACCCCCAGCATCAGCCCGCTCACCCAGCGGTTGGCGGCGTTCTCGGCCATCGCCAGCGCCAGCCGCGCGTGGCCGATCATCAGCGCCAGGAAAACCAGCAGTCCGGGGACGCCGATCTCGGCGGCGAGGTGGAGATACATGTTGTGGGCGTGGTAGATGATCGTGTCCGGGTCGTTGATAAAAAAGTCGTAGGCGGGATAAACAAGCGAGTATGCGCCCCAGCCGATGCCGAACAGCGGTCGGTCGGCAATCATGGCGAGGGTGCTCTCCCACAGGGCGATCCTCAGCATCGCCGAAGTGTCCGTGGGGTTGACGATCGACATCAGCCGCTCCATCAGCACGTCATGCCCGGCCACAACCACCACCGGCACGAACAGCAGCAGCCAGAAGGTCTTGCGGCTATAAAGCACCCCGTAGGCGGCCACTACCGCCAGCACACTCAGCCACGCCCCCCGCGAGTAAGTAAACACCAGGCAGACGAGCAGCGCGACGATAAGCGCCAGATAAGCCATTTTGCAGCGCCGGTCCTCGGCGTTCAGGCCCAGTCCGGCGGCCAGCGCCGCGATGATCACCAGGAACCCGGCCAGCAGGTTGGGATTCTGCAGGGTGGAAAAAACCCTCATCTTGAGCAGGGGGAACTGTTCGCCGTCCACCCACTCGAACGCCGAGATATCCACCCCCTGGACATACTGGTACAGGCCGTAGACGACGACAAGGCCGGCGGACGCCAAAATCGCCTGCACCAGGCGTTTAAGCTGATCGAGGCTGTGGAAATTGTTCACGACCAGATAATAAAGGAGAATATAGCGACCCATGAGGTGATAGTAATTGTAAAAGCTCAGCCAGCGGTCGGGGGCGGCCAGAATCGAGGCCGCCGACAGGGCCACGAGCAGGGCGATGGCGCCGTCGAACGGCGTCGGTTTGAAATCGAGATGCCTGTCGGCGGCCATCCTCGCCACCCACAGCAGGACGCCGAGGGCGAGAAACACACTGACGGCGTTGAGAGAGAGCGGCAAAAAAAAGGCGACCGCGACGATGCAGTGCTCGGTCAGGTAATTCAGTTGGTAGTGCGTCGCGGCGCAGGAATAACTGATTCGCATCGTTTCACCTGATGGCACAAAGTAACTTCAATTATTATAGACCACCTAGCGCGGTTTGTCTATAAAATGACGTAAGCCCGCGCCGGGCCGACGAGGTAAAGCGACCCGGCAACGCACACCAGGCCGTCCGGCCCGGCCATTTCCCGCGCCAGGTCGACCCCTTCGGCCACCGTTGCCACCGCCGCGGACCGCTCTGCCACCAGGCCGCGCAGCACCGCGGCCGGCTCGGCCGCCCGGTCGGACTGGGGCTTGACGGCCACGACGCTGTCGGCGGCGCGGACAAGGGCCGCGGTAACGCCGGCGATATCCTTGTCGGCGAGGATGCCGAGCACGAAAACCACCGGCCGGCCGGGGAAAACCTCGTCCAGCGCAGCCCTGAGAACAGCGGCGCCCGCCGGGTTATGAGCGCCGTCGATTACCGTCGGCGGTCTGCCGGGCACCACCTCGAAGCGGCCCGGCCAGTTGACGGCGGCCAGGCCGTCTCTGACAGCGGCGGGAGAAATGCGATTCTCCCCCTCGGCCAGGACCAGCGCCGCCATGATCGCCACAGCCGCGTTCTCGGCCTGATGGCGGCCGAGCAGGGAGACTGCGAAGCGACCCAGGTCGCCGTGGCGGCGGCTGACAAACGCCACCTGCTGCCGCCAGCCATCCATCCCGGCCGCTTCGGCGTAGAAATCGCGGCCCAGCACCGCCAGCGGCGCCCCCTTGGCATCGGCCTCGCGCCTGATGACGTCGAGCGCCTCGCCGCGGGCGGCGGTCACCGCCGGCACACCCGGCTTGATTATGCCCGCTTTGTGGGCGGCAATCTCAGCAACCGTATCGCCGCAGCGGTCGGTGTGCTCCAGGGCGACATTGGTGATAACCGACACGGCCGGCGTTATCACGTTGGTCGAATCGAGCAGGCCGCCCAGGCCGACCTCGATTACCGCGTATTCCACGCCCGCGGCCGCGAAATAATGGAAAGCGGCCGCGGTCAGCACCTCGAACTCGGTCGGGTGCTCCCAGCCCTCCGCCACCATGGCGTCCACGAAGCCGCGGGTATGGCCGAGCGCCGCCGCCAGCTCCTCGCGGCCTATCGGCTCGCCGCCCACAACGAACCGTTCGGTGTAGTCGCTCAGATGGGGCGACGTGTATAGGCCGGCGCGGATGCCCGCGGCGCGGAGGATGGCGGCCAGCATCGCCGCCGTCGAGCCCTTGCCGTTTGTGCCGGTCACATGGACGGTCCTGTAGCACCGCTCGGGATTGCCCATCAGCGCTAGCAGCTTCTCGATCCTCCCCAGGCCGAAATTCATCCCGAACTTGCCCAGTGTGGCGAGATACGCCAGCGCCTGTTCGTAGGTCATACGGTCACATCCTCCAGGTATTGTAGCCAGTTAGGAAATAATAATGTATATTGGGGGCTACGGCCTTTTCAGCTCCTATATCTTCGCCAGATACTCCAGCCGCTCGCTGATGGCCGCGAGCTTCTCGCGGTACTCGCGCTCCTTGGCCCGCTCCTTCTCGATAACCTCGGCCGGCGCCTTGGCCACGAAGCTCTCGTTGGCCAGCTTGCCGGCCACGCGGGCGACCTCCTTCTCGAGGCTCTCCCGTTCCTTGCCGAGGCGGGCCGTCTCCTTCTCCACGTCGATCAGGCCGCGGAGCGGCAAATAAACCTCCACCCCGCTCACCACCGCCGTCATCGCGTTCTCCGGCTTAGCGGCCGTCGCCAGCGGCAGCACCGTCACCGGTTCGGCGGCGGCCAGCGTGCGCACATACTGGGCGTTGGCGGCCAGCACCGCCTGCTGCTCGGCGGCGGCCAGCAAAATGACCTCGCTCTTCTTGCCTGGCGGCACGTTGACCTCGGCCCGCATATTGCGGATAGCCTTGATGGTCTCCATAATTGTGCCCATATTCGCCTCGGCGGCATCATCCGCCAGCCCGGCCGGCGGCGCCGGCCACGCCGCCCTGACGATGCTCTCGCCCTCGTGGGGCAGGTGCTGCCAGATAGCCTCGCTGATGAACGGCATGAAGGGATGGAGCAACTTGAGAGTATTCCCCAGCACGTACCACAGCACATACTGAGCGGTGCCCCTGGCGGCGGCGGCCTCCTTGTCATAGAGGCGCGCCTTGGCGGTCTCGATGTACCAGTCGCAATACTCGTTCCAGATGAACTCGTACAGGCTGCGGGCCGCCTCGCCCAGCTCGAATCTCTCCAGGTTGGCGGTCACCTCGGCCGCGGTGCGGGCATAGCGGCTCAGTATCCAGCGGTCGGCCAGCGTGTAAGCGCCGGGCGCCTTGGCCGGATCGAAGCCCTCCAGGTTCATCAGCACGAACCGCGAAGCGTTCCAGATCTTATTGGCGAAGTTGCGGCTCGACTCCACCCGCTCCCAGTAAAAGCGCATATCGTTGCCGGGCGTGTTGCCGGTCATGAGCGTGAACCTGAGCGTGTCGGCGCCGTACTTCTCGATAACGTCGAGAGGATCGATGCCGTTGCCGAGCGACTTCGACATCTTGCGGCCCTCGCCGTCGCGCACCAGGCCGTGGATGAAAACGTGCTCGAAGGGAATGTTATCCATGAACTCCAGACCCATGAAAATCATCCGCGCCACCCAGAAGAAGATGATGTCGTAGCCGGTCACCAGCACACTCGTCGGGTAGAAATACCCCAGCTCGCGCGTCTTTTTCGGCCAGCCCATCGTCGAGAACGGCCACAGCGCCGAACTGAACCAGGTGTCGAGGACGTCGGGGTCCTGTTCCGCCTTGCCGCCGCACTTCGGGCAGACGGTGATATCCTCGCGGGAGACGATCGTCTCGCCGCACCCTTCGCAGTACCAGGCGGGGATGCGGTGGCCCCACCAGATCTGGCGGGAGATGCACCAGTCGCGGATGTTCTCCAGCCAGTTGATATACACGCGGGTGAACCTTTCCGGCACGAACTTGATCCGCCCCGAGGTAACCGCCGCGATCGCCGGCTCGGCCAGCGGCTGCATGCGCACGAACCACTGCTTGGAAACCAGCGGCTCGACCACCGTCGCGCAGCGCTGGCAGTGGCCGACAGCGTGCATATGCTCATCGATCTTGACGAGATTGCCCAGCTCCTTGAGATCGCTGATCAGCGCCTTGCGGCACTCGTAGCGGTCCAGGCCGGCGTACTTGCCCGCCTCGGCCGTCATCGTGCCGTCGGGGGCGATGACGACCACCTGCGGCAGTTGGTGGCGAAGGCCCATGTCGAAGTCGTTGGGGTCGTGGGCCGGCGTCACCTTCACCGCCCCGGTGCCGAACGACGGGTCGACGTACTCGTCGGCCACGATCGGCAGGCGGCGGCCGACGACCGGCAGGATGAGATACTGGCCGATAAGATGGCGGTAGCGCTTATCCTCGGGATGGACGGCCACCGCGGTATCGCCGAGGATGGTCTCCGGCCGGGTGGTGGCCACGGTCACATATTCGTCCGGGCGCCCCTCCAGCGGGTAGCGGACATGATAAAGGTTGCCCGGTTTCTCCTCGTGCTCCACCTCGATATCGCTCAGCGCGGTGTTGCAGCGCGGGCACCAGTTGGTGATGCGGTTGCCCTGGTAGATAAGCCCCTTCTCGTACAGCGACACGAAAACCTCGCGCACCGCCGCCGAGCAGCCCTCGTCCATCGTAAACCGCTCCCGCTGCCAGTCGCACGACGCGCCCAGGCGCTTGAGCTGATTGATGATGCGGCCGCCGTATTCGTGCTTCCACTCCCACACCCGGTCGATGAACGCCTCCCGTCCCAGGTCGTAGCGGCTCACCCCCTCCTTGGCCAGCACCTCCTCCACCTTGATCTGGGTGGCGATGCCGGCGTGATCGGAGCCGGGCATCCACAGCGCCTCGTAGCCCTGCATGCGCCGGAAACGGATGAGCACATCCTGGAGGGTGTTGTCGAGGGCGTGGCCCATGTGCAGCTGGCCGGTGACGTTGGGGGGCGGGATGACGATGCTGTAAGGCTTCTTGCCCGTATCCGGCTCGGCGTGGAACAGGCCATTGTCCTCCCAGTGCTTATACCATTTTTCTTCGACTTCCTTCGGGTCATAAACTGTAGGGATATTTTTCTCCATAGTTGCGTTCCTCCTTAAAGGGAGCCGGCTGCCGGCTCGCACACTTCTTTTAGAATAACCTTTTGAGCAAATAAAAAAGCCTCCGTCCGCAAGGACGAAAGCTTCCGCCTCCGTGGTACCACCTTTTTTCCCGGCGCAAAACAGCGCCGGCTCGCGCGGCCGATAACGGGGCCTCCCGGCAGCGCCTACCGCTCTTCGGCGCCGCGGCTCGGGGACGACTTCCACCGCCCGCGCCGCGGGGCCTCGCAGCCGATGGGCCCCTTCTCTGCGCCGGCCGGTCCGGTGTACTCCTTCCCGTCCTCGCTTGTATCGGTGTCAACTTATATAGATAAAATATACCCTGCCACCATGCCGTTGTCAAGTTTTGGCGCGAGTGGACGGCCGGCCTTCCATGGTAAAATTATGCAAACGTGCCAATAATCTGGTATAATTTGTAGAAAGAATACTCAGGGAGGTGCGGTAATGTATTTTTGGAACATCCATGCCCTGGCGGAAGAACTTCGGCGAGGCAGCCTCACCGAGAAGCAGAAAATGCTCTATCTAATCTGTTATTTATGTATAGTTTTTTTTCATACAATAAACGGTCAGTTCCCAAGTACAACGCTGAAAATATTCGGCTTTTTCTTCTTGGCGGCCATCCAGGCCGTCACCGCCACCGTCTGCTTTCAAGCCAACAGCCGTGGCGACGGCAAGAATTTCCTCGAACGCTACATCTGCCTGCAAGTGCCCTTGACCATCCGTTTCTGGGTCATATGCATCCCGGCCTCATTCCTTGTCGGCGTTGTAGTCTTTTTTATTAACATGCCGGAAAGCGTTTTACTCGCTGTAATGTTATTAATAGGTCTTGGCATCCTGTGGGCCTATATCGCTTATCTCCGCTCCTTGATCGTCAAAGTCGCCGCCCCGCCGGCCGACGGCGACCTCACGGCCGCGCCGCCGGCAAGCGTCTGACCCCCCGCAGGTTTTTTCCCGGAAACGGCGAATAATAGCTGGATATGTTGGACCAAATACCTGCAAGGAGCGTAGCTGATGGATAAAATCACCCTCACAATCGACGGCCGCCAGATCAGCGTCCCGCCCGGCACCACCGTGCTCGGGGCCGCCCGCTTGCTCGGCATCGATATCCCCACCCTCTGCCACCTCGCCGACCTCACCCCCGAAGGCTGCTGCCGCGTCTGCCTCGTCGAGATCGCTGGCCTGCGCAGCCTCACCACCGCCTGTACCCATCCGGCGGCCGAGGGCATGGTCGTCCGCACCGATACCCCCGATATCCGCGAAGCCCGCCAGATGGTCGTCGAAATGCTGCTCGCCAACCATCCCGCCGACTGTCTCACCTGCCAGAGCAATCTGCGCTGCGAGCTGCAGCGCCTCGCCCTCGACCTGGGGGTGCGCGACATCCGCTTCCGCGGCGAACGCCGCCATTACGAGCTTGACGACAGCAACCCCTTCATCATCCGCGACAACGAGAAATGCGTCCTGTGCGGCCGCTGCGTGCGGGTCTGCAAAGAAATCCAGTGCTGCAACGTCCTCGAATGGACGGAGCGCGGCTTTGTCAGCAAAGTCACCCCCGCCTTCGACAGCGGCATGGACCAGTCGAGCTGCGTCTTCTGCGGCACCTGCGTCTCCGCCTGCCCCACCGGGGCGCTCACCGAAAAACCGCTGTACGGCACCGGGCTGCCCGACAAAAAGATCAAGACAACCTGCCCCTTCTGCGGCGTCGGCTGCAACTTCGACCTCAACGTCAAGAACGGCAAAATAATCGGCGTCACCTCCAACGAAACCAGCGTCGTCAACGGCCGACTGCTGTGCGTCAAAGGCCGCTTCGGCACCGACTACGTCCACAGTCCCGACCGTCTGACAAGCCCGCTCGTCAAAAAGGACGGCGAATTTGTCGAAACCACCTGGGACGAAGCCCTCGGCCTTGTCGCCGAAAAGCTGGCCGGCATCAAAGCCGCCCACGGCCCCGACGCTATCGCCGCCCTCAGCTCGGCCCGCTGCACCAACGAAGAAAACTACCTGCTGCAGAAATTCATGCGCGCGGCGGTCGGCACCAACAATGTCGACCACTGCGCCCGTACCTGACACAGCCCCACCGTGGCCGGTCTGGCCACATCCTTCGGCTCCGGCGCCATGACAAACTCCATCGGCGAAATCCCTGACAATCAGGTGATGTTCGTCATCGGCGCCAACCCCCCGGAAGCCCACCCCATCATCGGCGCCAAAATGCGCCAGGCCCTCGCCAAAGGCGCCAAACTCATCGTCGCCGACCCGCGCAAAACCGAGCTGGCCGCCGCCGCCCACGTCTGGCTGCGCCTCCGGCCCGGCACCGACGTCGCCCTCATCAACGGCCTCCTCCACATCATCATCAAAAACGGCTGGCACGACGCCGCCTTCATCGGCAAATGCACCACCGGCTTTGAAGCCGTCGCCGCCGTCGCCGAAAAATACCCGCCCGACCATGTCGAAAAAATCACCGGCGTGCCTGCGCACCTTCTTTACGAGGCCGCCAAACTTTACGCCACCGCCGAGCGGGCCGGCATCTTCTACACCCTCGGCATCACCGAGCACACCTCGGGCACCGACAACGTCATGAGCCTCGCCAACCTGGCCATGCTCACCGGCAACGTCGGCAAACCGGCCGCCGGCGTCAACCCCCTCCGCGGCCAAAATAACGTCCAGGGCGCCTGCGACATGGGCGCGCTCCCCAACGTCCTCCCCGGCTACCAGCAAGTCAAATGGCCCGACATCCGCCAAAAATTCGCCGCCGCCTGGGGCGCTGCCGTGCCGGAAAAGCCCGGCCACACCCTGCCCGACATGTTCGACGCCGCCGTCCGCGGCGACCTCAAAGCAATGTTCATCATGGGCGAAGACCCCGTCCTCTCCGACGCCAACGCCCATCATGTGAGAAAAGGGCTCGAAAGCCTCGACTTCCTCGTCTGCCAGAACCTCTTCCTCACCGAAACCGCCAAACTGGCCGACGTCGTCCTGCCAGCCGCCAGCTTCGCCGAAAAGGAAGGCACCTTCACCAACACCGAGCGCCGCGTCCAGCGCGTCCGCCAGGCCATCGAGCCCATCGGCGGCAGCCGCCCCGACTGGCGGATAATCTGCGAGCTCGCCACCCGCTTCGGCTATCCGATGGACTACGGCGCGCCGGCAGAAATCATGGCCGAGATCGCCGCCCTCACCCCCTCCTACGCCGGCGTCACCTACCCCCGCCTCGAAGAAAACGGCCTGCAGTGGCCGGTGCCCGCCGCCGACCACCCCGGCACGCAGTTCCTCCACCAGGACGGGCAGTTCACCTGCGGCCTCGGCTACTTCCAGCCCATCGACTACGAGCCCCCCGCCGAGGTGCCTGACGACGAATACCCCCTCCTCCTCACCACCGGCCGCATCCTCTACCACTACAATGTCTCCACCCACCGCCACGCCAAGCACCTCACCGCCCACCGCCCGGAAGAGCGGGTCATGGTCCACCCCGAAGACGCCGCCGCCCTCGGCCTGGCCGAAGGCGACACCGCCACAGTCTCCTCCCGCCGGGGCAGCGTGCGCGCCAAAACGTGGGTCACCGACGCCGTGCCGCCCGGAGTGGTGTGGATGTCCTTCCACTTCCCCGACACCCCCACCAACGAGATCACCAGCGGCGCGTACGACAAGGTCACAAAGACCTACGAATACAAAGTCTGCGCCGTGAGGGTTACGGGCGCCTAAAGAATCCATCTGCGGCAAAAAAGGAGCTTTTCCATGCCTGCTATTATCTCCATCACCGCGGCCAGACATCTCGATGCCATCCGCGAATTGTTCGGCGAATACGCCGCCTCCCTCCCCTTCGCCCTCGACTTCCAAGGCTTCGCAGACGAGCTCGCGTCCCTGCCCGGCAAATACGCCCCGCCGGACGGCGCCCTGCTCCTGCTGACCGACCGCGCGGGGGCGGCCGGCTGCGTCGCGCTCAGGCCGCTGGCGGGCGGCGTCTGCGAGATGAAACGCCTCTACGTCCGGCCCGCCTGCCGCGGCAAAGGCTACGGCAGACTGCTCGCCGAGGCGATAATCGTCGAGGCCCGCCGCCGGGGCTACCGCAGCATGCGCCTCGACACCGTCCCCGGCATGGATGCCGCCATCGCCATGTACACCGCCCTCGGCTTCGAACCCATCGAGCCTTACTGCCATAACCCCATACCCGGAACGCTTTTCCTGGAACTGATCCTCTGACGCACAGGCCCGCACCTCAAAGTGCGGGCCTCAGACTGGTGAGAAAGGCCCATCTGCGGCGTTGCTCCTCAGAGCGCTTGCTTGCGTACGTCCCAAAGTACGCGGCGCGGCGCGCTCTTCCGGTGCGCCTTGCATCTGGACCTTTCTCACCAGTCTGACTTTGTCTATAAGCGGATGCCCGCACCTCATGGTGCGGGCTGCTTTATGCTTGCAGGTAAATTTAGCCATATCGGCGAAATAAGTCAGTATATCGCTGTTTTTGTCATCAAGTGGGAAAGGAGGGGTATGGTGAAAAAAGCGTTTGCCATAATGATCGCGGCCGTTTTCCTGACCGCCGGCTCCCCTGTCGCCGGCGCGGCTCAGCCTCTGCCCGCCGCCGTCCCCGCACCCGCCGCCGCCAAGCCCGCCCTGCCCCCCAAGCCGCCCAAAGGCAAGGATATCGTCGCCACCGCCCAGAAATACAAAGGCGTGCCCTACAAGTACGGCGGCGCCTCACCCAAAGGCTTCGACTGCTCCGGCTTCGTCATGTTCGTCTATAACGAGCACGGCAAAAAGCTACCCCGCTCCGCCGACAAACAGTACGAAACCGGCAAAGCCGTAAAGCCCAAAGACCTCGCCCCCGGCGACCTCGTCTTCTTCACTACCACCGAAAAAGGCGCCTCCCATGTCGGCATCTTCGTCGGGGACGGCAAATTCATCCACGCCTCGTCGAGCAAAGGCGTCATAGTATCGTCGCTGGGGGATATATATTGGAAGCCCCGCTACCTAGGCGCCCGCCGGATCCTATAACTCGGCGGTTGATAAGCCCCCATCTGCGGCGTTGCTCCTCAAAGCGCTTGCTTGCGTACATGCGAGTACGCGGCGCGGCGCGCTTTTCCGGTGCGCCTTGCATCTAGGGGCTTCTGAACCGCCTTTAGCTTTAGCTGCATAGCGCCGAAAAAGTTTCAAGGCCCGTACAATGTACGGGCCTCGCTTATTATTCCTTCCTTGGAGTTACGGCAAATGACACCGCCGCGCCGAGCAGGCCTATCAGGCCGACCGCCCAGAAGCCCCAGTCCAGCCCGGCCGTCTGGCTCAGTTCGCCGACCGCGAGCGGCCCCACGAACATCCCCATCCCGTACGCGGCCTGGAAAAAGCCCATCGCCGTAGCCTTGCGGCCGGGATCGATATCGCGGAGGCAGAGCACCATCAGCAGCGGGTAGACCACCCCGCGTCCGAAGCCGCCGATAAACTGGAGAAGAAAAAGCGCCGGCAGGCCGGATACCGCGGGAACAAGCGCGCACGAGGCAGTCATCATCAGCAGGCCGGCGACCGTCTGGGCGCGTTCGCTGAAATGCTTCAGAAACAAGGTGCCGCTGAACATCGAGGCCAGCATCCCCGGCAGCATATAGACCGTCGGCAGCAGCCCGATCTCGGCGTAGCTCGCGCCGAGGTTCTTGGCGACGAGCGGCACAAAACCGAACGACGTCGCATAAGACATCGCCTGGACGATGAAGCCGATGATCGACGCCAGGCCAAGGCCGCGGTCACGGGCGATCGCCGCCGCCTCCGCCAGCCGCAGCGGCGCCGCCGACCTGAGCTCGTCCGGTTCGCGGATGGCCAGGCACAAAACCAGCGCCCCCACCCCGACCACGGCGGCCAGCAGGAAGGTCTGCTCCTGGCCGTAGTATTCGGCGACGGCCCCGCCGATCAGCATCGCCACCATCTCGCCGCAGATGACGACCGCCGAAACCAGGCCCATCGCTTTAGCCGCCTCCGTCTGGGAGTAATAGCTGGCGAACAGCACCGACTGGACGACCCACACCGTCGCCGCCACCCCCGACAGCATCCGGAAAATCAGCAGCGCGACAGCGTCGCGGATCAGCCACATGCCGAAGGCGCTGACGATGCAGAGCGCCGCGCCGGCCACCAGGAAAACACGCCGCCTGCCCAGCCGGTCGGCCGCGATGCCGAGCGGCAGCCGGAGAGCCATCTGCGTGAAGCCGTACGAGCCGAGGATGACACCGATCATCTGGTAGCTGGCGCCGAGATCCTTGGCATATGTAGGCACGATGGGCAGGTAGGCAAAAAGGGAAAACCAGTGGAGCCAAATAGACGCGCCGAGGATGACCCCGCGCCGCATTGTCGGCATTTTCGATCCCCTCTCCGGGAAACCCCGTCTTGCGCCGCCTCCCGGCCGGCCGGTGGCGCTACAGGCTGAGGCTCAGCACCGTGAACAGGAAAATCGCCATCCCCACCAGCCCGTTGCGCAGGAAATATCTCTGGGTAACGCGGCTGAGATCTTCGGCGGTCACAATGCTGTGCTGGTAGACGAGCACGCCCGCCGCTACCGCCACCCCGGCGTAGTACCAGGGGCCGAGACCGGCCAGCCACCCCGCCGCGGCGAAAGCGGCCACGCTCGCGACATGCATCAGCCGGGCCAGCCGCAGGGCGCCGGCCACGCCGAACCTCACCGGCATGGAATGCAGCCCGTGGGCCTTATCGAAGGCCACATCCTGGCAGCCGTAAATGACATCGAACGCCGCGATCCACACGCCCACCGCCGCCGCCAGCAGCATCACCGGCGCGGTCAGTTCGCCGCGGACGGCGATCCAGCCCCCCACCGGCGCGCCGGCAAGGGCCACCCCCAGCACCAGGTGGCAGGTCCACGAAAACCGCTTCATGTAAGGATAGACGACAAAAGGCACGACCGCCAGCGGCCACAGCGTGCGGGCCAGCGGATGGAGCTGATAGGCGGCGTAAATAAAGACCGCCAGGCTGACGGCGATAAACAGCGCCGCCTCCCAGCGCTTCACGGCGCCGGTTACCATCGGCCGGGCGGTGAAGCGGGGATGAAGCCTGTCGAATTTCAGATCGATGAGATTGTTGAGCGCCAGCGCCGCGCTGCGGGCGCCCACCATCGCCACCGTTATCCAGAAAAGATCGCCGCCGCCGGGAAAGCCGCCGGCGGCGAGGAAAGCGCCCATATACGCGAACGGCAGCGCGAACACCGAGTGGGAAAAAGCGATATTGTCGAGGTGAGATTTCAGCTTACCCAAGGCCAAGATCCTTCCATATCCCGTCGATCCGGCTCTTCACTGCCGGCGTCATAACTATTTCGTCCGGCCACTCCCGCGTATTGCCCTCCTCCGGCCATGTCTTGGTCGCGTCGATCCCCATCTTCGTCCCCCAGTGGGGCATGGGCGAAGAGTGGTCGAGGGCGTCCAGCGGTCCGTCGGCCAGCACGATATCGCGGCGGGCGTCGATATTGTTGAAAACCCGCCACCAAACCTCGTTCATATCCTGCACATTCACATGGGCATCCACAACGATGATCATCTTCGTAAACATCATCTGACCGAGGCCCCACACGGCGTGCATCACCTTCTTGGCGTGCTGCGGGTAGCTCTTCTTGATGGCCAGCACCGCGCAGTTGTGGAAAACGCCCTCCAGCGGCAGGTTGATGTCGACGACCTCCGGCAGCACCTGCTGAAGCAGCGGCAGGAATATCCGCTCGGTCGCCTTGGCCATGAAGCAGTCCTCCATCGGCGGCTTGCCGACGATGGTGGCCGGATAAATCGGATTCTTGCGGTGGGTTATGCAGGTGAGGTGAAAAACGGGATAATCGTCGGCGAGCGAATAATAACCGGTATGGTCGCCGAACGGCCCCTCCCGTCTGATTTCGTCAATCATGACATAGCCTTCGAGCACGATCTCCGCCGTCGCCGGCACCTCGATATCCACCGTCTCGCACTTCACCAGCTCCACCGGTTTGCGGCGCAGGAAGCCGGCGAAAATCATCTCGTCGATATTCGGCGGCAACGGCGCGGTTGCGGCGTAAGTCACCGCCGGATCGCCGCCGATGGCCACCGCCACCTCGATACGGTCCTTGCCAAGCTCGCGGTGGGCGCGGTAATTGTCGGCGCCGCCCTTGTGCACATGCCAGTGCATCCCGGTCGTCGTCTCGTCGTACACCTGCATGCGATACATGCCCACATTGCGCTTGCCGGTGCGCGGGTTCTTCGTAAACACCAGCGGCAGCGTGATGAACGGGCCGGCGTCACCCGGCCAGCACTTCAGCACCGGAAACTTGGCCAACGAAGGCTTGTCCTTGATGATGACCTCTTTGCAGGGGCCGGTCTTTACATACTTCGGGAAATTGATCGCCCGCTTGGCGGCGGGAATGAGCTTAATAAGGTCGAGCTTGCTCTGCAGGGAAACGTACGGCAGCTTTAACAGGTCACGGATCTCGCCGGCGATATCGTCCACCTTGTCCACACCGAGGGCCAGCGCCATCCGCTCCATGCTGCCGAAAGCATTCATCAGCACCGGGACATCGTAGCCCTTCACATTCTCGAACAACAGGGCGACATTTTTTTCGCCGCTCAGCTTCGACACCCGGTCGGTTATCTCGGTTATCTCCAGCTCGCAGTCCACCGGCTGGCGAATGCGCTTCAACCAGCCGCGGGCTTCAAGAGCGGCGATGAATTCGCGCAAATCGTTATATGCCAATTAAAACTCCCCCGGTCTTTCGGTCTTTAATGCGTCGCGGCCGTTCAGCAGTGCCCAGATGCAAGGCAGGTCGAGGAAGCGCCGCGCCGCGTACTCGGAACGTACGCAAGCAAGCTCCCGCAGACCTACCGCCGCAGATGGGCACTTATCAACGGCCGCCCAAGTACCGCCGCCTACTTCCGCAGCACATGCTTAACGATAATAATACTGATCTCGTACAAAACCATCAGCGGCACCGCGATCATCGTCTGCGAAAAAACATCCGGAGTCGGCGAAACGACCGCGCCCACCACGAACGACAGCACGACGACCATCTTCCGCTTGGCCACCAGGAAGCCCGAACCGATGACGCCCAGCTTGGCGGCCACGATGATAAACAGCGGCAGCTCGAACACGAAGCCGAAAGGCAGCATGAAAGAAATCACGAACGACAGATACTGGCCGATGGAAAACATCGGCTGCAAATCTTCGGTGGCGAAACCGATAAAGAACCCGATGGCCGCCGGCAGCACGAGGAAATAAGAAAAGGCCAGGCCGGCAAAAAACAGCACCAGCGACGCGGGAACGAGATACAGCGAGGCTGTCCGCTCCTGCTTTGTCAGGGCCGGCACCACAAATGCCCACAGCTGATAAAAGACCACCGGCAGGGACACCAGAAAACCGGCGAAGAAGGACACCTTCAGATAAGTGAAGAAGGCCTCCGCCGGATTCATATAGTATAACTTGCCGGCCGGGGCGGTGATGATATGCACAAGCTCGACGGCAAAAAAATAACAGGCGGTGCTGGCTGCCAGCACGACAACGACGCAAACGATCAGCCGCTTCCTCAGTTCCTGCAGATGGTCGACTAGCGACATCTCGCTGCTGGGGACCTGCTCCCCCTGTTCGCTTTCAATTTCCCGGGGCGTATCAGACATTGGTTATCCTCACTTCGTCTCGTCCTGTTTCTTGGTGTCGGCGGGTTTCTCTTCCGGTTTCTCTTCCGGCTTCTTCTCAACCGGCTTGGCCTCGATGGTAATCGGTTCCTCCTTCGCGGCGCCTTCGCCAGACATCGCCCGGCGGAATTCGCCCAAACCCTTGCCCAGCGCCTTGCCCACCTCGGGCAACTTACCAGGTCCGAAAACGATGAGAGCGATAACAAGAATCAGGGCCAGTTCCGGCATGCCCAAGTTGAACACAGCACCACATCCCCTTAAACTACTTTAACTATAATTATACTGAACCGCGCGACAAAAGTACAGGCCGTGATTGTGCCACCCGCGCCCCCGCAAAAGACAGGCGGTGCGCATCCGGCGAAGGCCGCGCACCGCCTGTGATTTTTTAGTGGGCCTCGCCCACCAGTTTCCCCGGATTGAGGATGTTGTTGGGGTCGAGAGCCTGCTTGATGCCCCGCATCACCGCCATGCCCTCGGCGCCGAACTGGTCGGGCATATACTTCAGTTTTCCCAATCCAATGCCGTGCTCGCCCGACAGCGTGCCGCCGAGCTTCAGCGCGGTCTTGAAAATCTCGTCCATGGCGGTGTACACCCGCTCCATCTCCGCCGCGTCGCGCAGATCGGTCACGATGGTGGGGTGGAGGTTGCCGTCGCCGGCGTGGCCGAACGTGCCGATCTCCACCTTGTTGCGGGCGGCGATCTCGGTCACGATCCGCACCATATCGGGCACCTTGTCGCGGGGTACGGTGGCGTCCTCGCAGAAAGTCGACGGCCTGAGCTTGGCCAGCGACGGCAGCGCCGCCCGTCTTGCCGCCCATATCTGGTCGCGCTCCTGGGCGCTCTTCGCCACGCGGACCTCGCCGCCGTTGTCGCGCAGGATCTTCTCCATCTTGGCGGCGTCCGCCTCGACCGTATCGGCGTCGCCGTCGACCTCGGCCAGGATGATCGCCTCGGCCTCCACCGGCAGCCCCAGCTTCGCAAAACTCTCCACCGTGCGGATGGTGTAATTGTCCATGATCTCCAGCGTCGCCGGGATGATCTTGTGGCTGATTATATCGGCGATCGACTTGCCGGCGCCGTTAAGATCGGCAAAAGTGGCGATCATGCTGCGGCGGCTGGCGGGCGCGGGCACGAGCCGCACTGTGATCTTCGTCAGCACCCCCAGCGTCCCCTCCGACCCGGTGAACAGCATCACCATATCGTAACCGGGCGCCTTCACGTTGCCGCCGCCGTATTCGACGACCGAGCCGTCGGCCAGCGCCACCTCGACGCCGGTCACGTAGTGCTTGGTAACGCCGTACTTGAGACCCCGCAGGCCGCCGGAGTTCTCGGCCACCGTACCGCCGATGCTGGCGGTGGTTACCGTTCCCGGATCGGGCGGGTAGATAAGACCGTATTTTTCTACGGCAGCGTTCAGCTCGGACACGATAACCCCGGGCTCAACCACCGCCGTCCAGTTTTCGGGGTCGACGGAAAGAATCTTGTTCATGCGGGCAGTCGAAAGCACCACGCCCCCCTGGGCTGGCACCGACCCGGCGCTCAGGTTTGTTCCCGCGCCGCGGGTATAGACCGGGAACTTCTCCCGGTTGGCAAGCTTGAGGATAGCGGCCACTTCTTCCTTGTTGCCCGGCTGCACCACCGCCTCCGGCAGGTTGAAAAAGCCGGGGGTGGCGTCATAACCGTAGCAGATCAGGTCTTCCTTCTCCGTCGCCACCCACTGGGGGCCGACGATCGCCTTCAGCTCCTGAATATTGTTTGCGTTCATTGTCAATTCTCTCCTCCGCGCATTGTCTGACGGGAGTTAATTCGGGGGAAAGGGGTGGCGGGCGTCAAAACCCGCCACCTATTTCCGCTCGTTTACGCTACGGCAGCATGAAGCGCAGCGCGTAAGCCTGGAGATACGTGAGAACGCCCATGAAGAGAACCATCGCGACACTGTGGGCCAGCGTGAAGCGGAAAATCGTGCCCTCTTCGCCGACCAGGCCGGTAGCGGCGGTCGCAACCGAGATTGACTGCGGGGAGATCATCTTGCCGCACACGCCGCCGGACGAGTTGGCCGCGACGGTGAGGTTGGGATCGACGCCGATCTGCTCGGCAGCCGTCTTCTGCATCGAACCGAACAGGGCGTTCGAGGAGGTGTCGGAACCGGTCAGGAACACGCCCAGCCAGCCGAGAATCGGGGCGAAGAACGGGAACGCCTTGCCGGTGGCGGTGAAGGCTAGGCCGAGGGTCGAGCTCATGCCCGAGTAGTTCATGATATAGGCGAGGCCGAGGATCATGGCGATGGTGCCGATCGGGTACATCAACTGCTTGATGGTGCGGCCGAAGCAGTTGATCGCGCGGCCGAAGCCGTAGTTGGGAATGATCAGCACCGACAGGATGCCGGACAGCAGGATGGCGGAGCCGGCGGCGGACAGGAAGTTGATGCCGTAGGCCGCGCCGTACGGGGTGGCCTTTGCCACCACGGGGGCGGCCTTGATTACCATGTTATTCAGACCGGGCCAGGCGAAGGGCAGCAGGCCGAGGCCTTTCTCCCAACCGAGCAGGACCTTCTTGAAGCCGATGAACTTGTCGTCGGCCCACAGGAAGACGAGAACGGCCAGAATCAGGTACGGGCCCCAGGCGCGGACGACTTCGCCGGCCGAGTACTTCAGTTGGACTTTGCCGGTGGCGGCGGGTTTCTCATCCGGGAAGTGCCAGATGTTGTCCGGCTTCCACACCTTGAGGAACAGGCCCAGGCCGGCGATGGTAACGACGGCCGACGTGATATCGGGCAGATAGGGATTGACGAAGTTAGCGGTGAAGAACTGGGTCGCGGCGAAACAAATACCGGCGACAAGCACGGCGGGCAGCACTTCCATCGAGCGTTTCCAGCCGCACATGGTGACAACCAGCCACAGCGGCACGATGATCGACAGGAAGGGCAGCTGGCGGCCGACGATCTGCGAGATATGCATCATATCGAGGCCGGTTACCTGGGCGGCGACCACGATGGGAATACCGATGGCGCCGAAAGCGACCGGGGCGGTGTTGGCGATCAGGCAGATACCGGCGGCATATACGGGGTTGAAGCCCAGGCCCACCAGCATGGCGGCGGTGATAGCCACCGGCGTGCCGAAACCGGCCGTGCCCTCGATGAACGAACCGAACGCGAAGGCGATGAACAGCGCCTGCAGGCGTCGGTCCTCGGTGATCGAGGCCAGCGAATTTTTGATAATCTCGAACTCGCCCGATTCGACCGTCATGTTATACACCCAAATAGCGGTGACAACGATCCAGACGATCGGGAAGATGCCGAACAGGGCGCCGAGGAAGGTAGAATTGAGCGCGAGACCGACCGGCATACCCCATACGGCGATGGCGATAACAACCGCTGAAGCAACGCCCACGAAAGCAGCGTGATGGCCCTTCGCCCGCCTTACGCCCAGCATGTACAGAAGGATAAAGAGCGGAATGGCCGCAATAAGCGCCGAAAGACCGATATTACCCAGCGGATCATAAATTTGAGTCCATTTCATCGCATACACCCCTTACATTTTTTTAATCTACATTACCCGACAAGTTCCCCTCCCACTTATCTTGCGCATCACTCCCCTCAAACGGTCTATTGGTCAGGCCAATAATGGGTAATCGGCCGGCAACCCTTGGAAAATAAATCGGGAATATTGCATAATTCTGAAAGCGGACCGCGGTTCACCGTCGGAATATTCGACAACCGCGCGCCAAACCCCTTATAGCTAATTGATATATCGTTATAATCTCTCATTATGCCCATTCGGGCGTCCTTGCGGATATGTGAATCTTGTAACATTCCCATTATTCTGAAAAGTCGGCCCCAAGAAAAAGGCTTCTTTCTTCACCAACTGCGGGGTTATGAAGGGAAGCCGAAATCTTTTCTTATCTTGTGTTCCGAAGGAATATCGCGGAAATTTTTCAGCGAAGTGATGCCGCCGTCGCGCAGCTCGCGCATGGCATCCTCCACCATCGTCAGGTGCTCGCGCATCCGCAGGCGGGCCAGGCTGGGATTATGGTCGGAGATCGCCTCGTAGATTTCGAAATGAGCGTTATAAAGCACCGCCGGCATATTCTCGATCAGGAAAAGCTTCTGCCGCGACGAGCGGAAAGACTTGTTCATAAGGTCGGAGATGGTATTCATGACCTTGATGAGAATCGGGTTATTCGCGGCCTTGGCGATCGCGAAATGGAAGCTCGCGTCGGCGGTGTCGCCGACTTCGCCGCGCCGGAGTTCTTCCTTCATGCCGAGGATCGAGCGGTGGATATCCTCCAGATCCTCGTGCGTGGCCCTCAGGGCCGCAAGGGCGGCCGTCTCCACCTCGAGGATCTTGCGCACCTCAAGGAGCTGCATGATGTCGTCGATCTCCATCTGCAGGATGAAGGAAAGCGGCTCAAGCATCCCCTCGAAGGACACCTGGCGGACGAAACTGCCTTCGCCCGGACGGATGGCGATGATGCCCATCATCTCAAGAGCGCTGAACGCTTCGCGCACCGACGCCCTGCTCACATTGAGCTTCTCCGACAGTTCGCGCTCCGACAGCAGCTTATCGCCCGGCTGGAGTTTGCCGTCGACGATCAGTTTCTTGATCTGACCGATGATCTCCTCGTAGACTTTCTTCGTCTTAACCGGCCTAAACATGCTTCCTCCGTGCGCTAGTATTTGCGGAGCCCTACGAAATCCGCTATATTCCACAGCGATTTCCGCACCTCCGCCGGCAGCGATGCCGGCAGCACGCGGCGCGCGGTCGCCAGATAATCGCTCACCTGGCGGTAGCAGTATTCCACGGCGTCGGTCGTATGAACGACGGCGATACCCTTTTGCACGAGCGCGTCCGTCATGTCGCGGGCTTCGATTATCTGGCGCAGCTCCCCTGCTTGGGGGCTATTCTGCAGGGCATATATTATAGGCAGTGTCAAGACACCCTGGCGGAGATCGTTCCCCGCCGGTTTACCGATCTGTTCCGACGAAGCGGTAACATCGAGAAGGTCGTCAGTAATCTGAAAAGCCATCCCGATGGCGTAACCGTAATACCGCAGGGCTTCGACCTCTGCGGGCGGCAGGCCGGCGGTGAGGGCGCCGAGCTCGCAGCTGGCGGCGATAAAGCCGGCCGTTTTATTGTCGATACGGGTAAGGTAATCCTCCATCGATTGCCGGGGGTTGAACAGATCGCGGGCCTGGCTGATCTCCCCCTCGCAGATCGAGCAAATCGTCTCCGTAAGTATCTGGAGGGCGCGACTGCCGCCATGGGCGGAAATGAGGGAAAATGCCTTGGCGAAAAGATAATCTCCCGCCAGCACGGTTATGTGGTTGCCCCAGCGGGCGTTGGCTGTCGCCAGTCCCCTTCGCGTCGCAGCATTATCGATGACATCGTCGTGTACCAGCGTCGCCATGTGGATAAGCTCGATGGCGGCGGCTACAGGCACGATCCCCGAGGGATCCTGACGGCCGCACTTGGCGCAGAGGATATACAGGGCGGGCCGCAGGCGTTTGCCGCCCGCCCTGAGCAAATGGCTGCCGATATCGGTTACTAGATCGACCCTGGACCGGATTATAGAAGCCAGTTCCTGTTCTACAGCTGCTAGTTCGGTCTGTGCCAGTTCAAAAAGGGCGTGTTGTTTCACCGTCGATTCTCCTGACCAACCTCAAAATCTGCTTCTATAATACACTATCCTTCCCCGGTCAGTCCATAGGCGGCAATTATTTCTTCTTTTCGACCCGGATAGCGCAGTCGGGGCAAACCGTCTGGCAGATGCCGCAGACGATGCATTTTTCCATGTCGGCCTCGACGCGGGGCGTGCCGTACACACCGAGCCCCTCGGACCAGCTTATGCACTTCACCGGGCACTTCTCGATGCACAGGCCGCAGCCCTTACACAGCCCGGCGAAGACCGCCCACATACCCTTGTTGCTTTCAAGAACAGCCGACTCCCAGTTAACTTTTGCCACTTTCGTACCCCTCCTTACATCGCGCTCTTGATGAGTTCGTAGCCGCGGTCGAGCGCCTTGAAGTTCATATCGCGCAGCTTGGGATCGGCCTTGAACTTATCGCCGAGCTTGGTTTCCAGCGCCTTCTTGATGCTGTCCATGGGCAACACTTCCGTGGCGGCGATAATCGCGCCGAGGATGATGATGTTGAAAACCCGCGGATGCAGCTCGTTCTTGGCCAGATCGTTGGCGGGGCAGGCAATGACCTTCTTGACGTTGGTCGGGAGATCGGCGGGATCGACGCCGGGGCCGGGTCTGGTAAACGAACAGGTCTTGGGCTCGCCGGCGATCATATCCTGCTGCATATCGGCGTTGGCCGCGTCCGCCGTCGGGCAGGGCGGGGTCACGTCGAAATACTGCATGCCGACGATATTGTCGTTGACCTCGGCTTCCTGAACGAGAGAATTATCGTAGATATACACCGTGTTTTTGCCGGCGTGCATCTTGGTCCTTTTTACCGCACGCGGGCTGAGCGGGATAAGGATATCCGCCTCCACGAACTTGGGCGCGCCGATCGCGCCGTCGGAAATCTGCACGAAAGCGATCGAAACGCCGCCCCGCTGCTCGACGCCGAAGTTGGGGATATACAGGGCGTTTTTGCCTTCCTCGTTGGCCGCCTCGGCCAAAATCTCGGCAATCGACTGAACGCCTTGCCCGCCTTCACCGGCCAGGGCTATTTTCACGACTTTTGCCATCTTATTTGCCCTCCTTCGCCTGCGGGGTCCTGAGTTCGCCGACCTTGAAGTACTGGGCCATATCCTTCTCCACGAACTCCCAGGTCTGTTTGGCGTTGGTGCGCCAGTTCGTCGGGCAGGACGACAGGCATTCCACGAACGAAATGCCGTTGCCGGCCATCTGATTCTCCAGGGCCTTCTTGATGAAACCTTTCAACTGGCGGACGTTGGCGATCGTGCCGCGGGCGACATACGCGCCCTCGGGAGCCACGGCAGCCACCATTTCCGGACCCTTGGTCGGGTAACCCGTCTGCTCGACATCGCGGCCGTAAGGCGACGTCTCAGTCTTCATGCCAGGCAGGGTTGTCGGCGCCATCTGGCCGCCGGTCATCCCATAGTTGCAGTTGTTGCACAGGATTATCGTGATCTTCTCGCCCCGCACCGCGGCGTTGAAAAGATGCTGCGAGCCGATGGCATAGCCGCCGCCGTCGCCCATATAAGCAATGCCGATTATATCGGTGTTGGCGCGCTTCATGCCGGTGATAACCGGCGTCGTGCGGCCGTGGTGGGTCTGCACGCTGTCGCAGGCGAAGAAATCCCACGACAGGAGCGAACAGCCGATATCGCAGCCGAAAACGATCTTATCCTGGATGCCCAGCTCATCGATGACCTCGCCCACCGCCTTGAGAATAATCCCGTGGCCGCAGCCGGGACAGAATTTATGCGGTTTTGTCTCTTCATTCCAGCTCTTGGGCATAGCCGGCTGAAGAACGTTGTTCTCTTTCAACTCTTGCATGCTATCTTCCCCCTGCCATCACAGTTTGTTGTATTCTTCCACGAGTTCTTCGGTGGTGATGCCGATCCCCGGACGGAGCATCGGGACGATCTCGGCCTTGCCGCCGCACATCGCGACCTGCACCATCTTAAGAAGCTGGCCATAAGCGGACTCGGCCACAACCACCTTCTTGGCGTTCTTGACCGCGTCGGCGAGCTGTTTTTCCGGGAAGGGACGAACAGTAATGGGGCGGAAGAGACCGACCTTTTTGCCCTGGGCCCTCAGCTCGTCGACGGCGCCGATGGCGGCGCGGGCGACGACGCCGTGGCACACGAACACCACGTCGGCGTCCTGGCAGTCCTTTTCAGACCACTCGACCACCTTGGGGGCCATGGCGTCCCAGTCGCGCTGGTTGGCCATAACGACCTCGTAAAGCTCCTCCTCGGTATTGTAAGTGTTGCGGAGGTGCTTGAACTGTTTGCCGGGTTTGACCTCGCCGACCATCGGCTCGGTCGGGACAAGTTTCACGCCCTTGGCCGCGGCCTCGTAAATGGTCAACGGCTCGCGCATCTTGGCCTGGTAGCCGTCGCCGAGCACAAAGGAGGGGAAACGGTATGTCCAGGCGGCGTTGAACGCCTTGATCGTATAATCGAACAGCTCCTGGTGAGTCGCCGTCGAATAAACGATGCGGTGGCCTTCGCCGTTGCCGCCGAAACAGGTGAGCGTCGTCTCCTGCTGGGCGTAGATTACGGTAGCCGTCGACGGGCCGCCCCGCTGCTGGATCACGTACACCGCCGGCAGGCGCATCATTTCGGCCATCACACAGGATTCCTGCATCAGCACATTGCCCGGTCCGGCGGTCGCGGTGAACGCTTTGCGGCCGGTCATGACGCCGCCGAGCATCGTGAAGCCGGCGGAAATCTCGTCCTCTGTCTGGAGAAAGCGCTTGCCGTATTTGGGCGCCAGCCTCGTCCAGTAATGCATAATCTCGTTCTGGGGGGTGATCGGGTACCCGTACATGATATCGACCTTCGCTGCCACGGCAGCCCAGGCAACAACCTCGTTGCCTGTCATGAATACTCTCTGTTCACCTTGCAGAGAAACTTCGGCCATAAAACAGCCACCTCCTGAAAATAATATGACCTCCGGACGCTGAAATAACCTGCCTGTCCCGCCGCGTTTCGCCACACCCTGCCGTGCGCCCTCTCTCGGGCCGGCGACGCGCCGCGGGCCGCCGTGTTCCCCGGCCCGCCGTCAAGCGGATAACAGGCGCAAGAGCGCAGTCCGTCACGCGGGCTGCGATCAGAACTGCGACCTTTCCTCCGGGGCAATAGCGCGGTTAAACCAGCCGCTCCGTATACAAAGGCGGGAATCCCGAACCTTCATAATCATTCGTTAGTTTTTACCAACACCGGGCCTTAAATACGTCCTTGGCAGCGCCACCCCCGCGGCAGCTGAATTTTTCAGCGGACAGGTGGTCTGACCAGTATTTTTACATACACGTATTCTATCACCGCGGGCAAATTCCTCCTGCCGCTGGATAAAAATGCAAAGTTACTTATTTCACTTCGCCGTAACGGCCCCCAGAGCGATCGACAGCATCTTCGATTCGGCGCTGTCGGCCCGCGAAGTCACGATAACCGGCTTGGCGGCGCCCATCACCAGCCCGGCGATGCGGGCGCGGGCGAAATAGACCATCGACTTGCCGAGCATGTTGCCGGCCTCGATGTCGGGCACCATCAGAATATCGGCCCTGCCGGCCACCTGGCTCACGATTCCCTTGTGGCGGGCCGCCTCTTCGCTGATCGCGTTGTCGAGCGCCAACGGACCGTCGACGATCGCCCCTTTAATCTGGCCCCGCTCGGCCATTTTCGCCAGCGCGGCCGCCTCCAGCGTCGCCGGCATGCCGGCGTCCACCGTCTCCACCGCCGCCAGCACGGCCACCCTCACCGGGTCGACCCCCAAGGCTCCCGCCAGGGTGACGGCGTTGCCGATGATAGCCGCCTTGTCGGCCAGCGTCGGGCTGACATTCATCGCCGCGTCGGTCACAAACAGCAGTCTGTCCCAGCCGGCGAGTTCGATGACGAACACATGGCTGAGGAGCGAGCCGGTGCGCAGGCCTAGCTCCTTATCAAGCAGAGCGCGCAGGAAATCGCCTGTGCCGATAAGCCCCTTCATCAGCATATCGGCCTGGCCGCTGCCCGCCATCGCCGCCGCCCGCCGCGCCGCCTGGCGGACGTCGGGCTCGTGGATTACCTCCACATCGGCGAGGTTCACCCCCGTGGAACCCGCCAGGGACTTCAGCTTGGCCTGATCGCCGATCAGTACGAACTCGGCGATCCCCCGCGCCCGCGCATCGCGCACCGCCTCCAGCACCGCCTCGTCGTGCGCCGCCGCCACCGCCACCCGGCGGGGCGGCAAGCCGCGGGCCGCCGCCAGCAGTTCGTCGAACCCCCTGATCATATATCTCCCTCCCCGAAATAGCGCATACTCGTCTTCTTCCACTCCTTGGTGGAGAAAAGCATGACAAAATCGCCCAGACCGAGTTCGGCCGCCAGCGCGGCCGCCATCCGGGAGCATTCCTCGCGGGTATGGCCGTGAAGCATGATATAAAAATTATAGGGCCAGCCGTCCCGCGGCACGCGGGCGTAGCAATGCGTCACCGCCGCGCTGGCGGTCATCGCCGCCGCCGCCGCCTCGAGCCTGCCCGCCGGCACCTGCCAGGCGCACAGCGCGTTGGCGGCATAACCGATCTCGCGGTGCCTCAGCACCGCCCCCATCCGCCGCATCTCGCCTCTCGCCCGGTAGCCCGCGAGCCTTGCCAGCAGCTCCTCTTCGCCGATGCCCAGCCGCTCGGCCACCGCCTTGTACGGCTCAGGCACCAGCGGCAGATCGTCCTGCAGCGCGGCGATAATCTTCCTGTCAAGTTCGTCCAGCATCCTCACCTACTCCAGCGTAAAACGCACATTAACCTTGAATTTCTTCGTCGCCGGCAGATTAAGCAGCCGCTTTATGCCCGGCAGACCGCCGACGGCGGCCAGCACCCGCTCCTGAGCGGCCATATTCGGGCTGAGAAGCGCGAACCACAGATTATAGGCCCCCTCGCGCTCGTAGTTATGGGTCACGCCGGGATAGGCGTTCACCGCCGCGGCCACCGCCGGCAAATCGTCCGGCTCGACCGCCAGCGCCACCAGCGTGCTCACATAACCCAGCCGGGCCGAGTCGAAAAACGGGCCGATGCGGCGGATAAAACCGTTTTCCCGCAGGAACCGCAGGCGTTCGATAACCGTCGCCTCGTCGGCGCCGAGGCGCTCGGCCAGGACCGCGAACGGACGGGAAACCAGCGGAATATCGCTCTGGATGATATTCAGCAGTTGCTTGTCGAAGTCGTTAAGCATGGCGCCTCCCGAAATTAACAAGGGGCAGACTGGTCAGACTGCCCCCGTATGCATTCATTTTAGCAAAATCTGGCTGATTACGTCAAGGAGCTCGCTCCGCCCCGTTCCGTCCGTCGCCGAGTAGGCGATGACATTCGCGCCTTCCGGCAGCGCCAGGCCGGCGCGGATAACAGCCACATTCTTCTTCGCCGCCTGGCGGGAAAGCTTGTCCGTCTTGGTAGCCACCACCTGCACCGGCCGGCCGAGCTCGGCCAGCCGCCGGTAAGCGTCCTTGTCGCTGTCCATCGGCGGGTGGCGGCTGTCGACCAGTTGGCAGACCAGCCTCAGCCGCGGCGACGCGGCCAGAAACTCGTCGATGAACTTCGTCCACTGGCGGCGCGTCGCCCGGCCGGTGCGGGCGTAGCCGTAGCCCGGCAGGTCGACCAGCAGGAACTGGCGCCGCTCCTCCTCGCTGTACTTGAGGGCCACGGAATAAAAATTGATCGTCTGCGTCTTGCCGGGAGTGGCGCTGATCCGGGCGAGGCCGCCGTGGCGGCAGAGGGAATTGATCAGCGACGACTTGCCCACATTCGAGCGGCCGATAAAAGCCACCTCGGCAAAGTCCCCCTCCGGGTACTGGTCGGCCCGCACGGCGGACGCCAGGTAGCGGGCGCCCACAACATTCGGCGTCGCCGCCGTCGTGCTCATTTGTCCGCCAGCGCGGCCTCGAGCACCTCGTCCATTTGCTCCACCAGGACGAACTCCAGACTGCGCTTCACATTCACCGGAATATCATCCATATCGCGCTTGTTCTCCTTGGGGAGGACGATTTTCCGTATGCCCACCCTGTGGGCGGCCAACACCTTCTCCTTGATGCCGCCTACAGGCAAAACGCGGCCGCGCAGCGTGATCTCGCCCGTCATGGCGATATCGTTCTTCACCGGCCGGCCGGTCAGGGCGGAGGCGATCGCCGTCGCCATCGTGATGCCGGCCGACGGGCCGTCCTTGGGAATGGCTCCCTCCGGCAGGTGGATATGGATATCCGTCTTCTCGTAGAAACCGGGTTCGATACCAAGTTCCTCGGCACGGCTGCGGATATAGCTGAAGCCCGCCTGGGCCGACTCCTGCATAACGCCGCCGAGCTGGCCGGTGAGGGTCAACTTGCCCTTGCCCTTCATCGTCGAAACCTCGACCGCCAGCACGTCGCCGCCCACCTCGGTCCAGGCCAGGCCAGTGGCCACCCCCACCTGGAGGTTGCGCTCCGTCTTGTTGTGGCGGTACTTGGGGGCCCCCAGGAATGTGTGCAGATTCTGGGCGGTGATCTTCACCACCGTCCGTTTCTCCTGCACTATCTGGCGGGCCGCCTTGCGGCACAGATTGGCGATATTGCGTTCGAGATTGCGCACCCCGGCCTCGCGGGTATAATCGCGGATGACCTTCTGAATGGTGCCCTCGGAGAAAATAATCTGCTTATCTGTCAGGCCGTGGTCGCGGACCTGCTTGGGTATCAGGTAGCGGACAGCGATCTGGACCTTCTCCTCCTCGGTATAGCCGGCGATGGTGATCGTCTCCATGCGGTCTAAAAGCGGCCGGGGGATATTGTGCATCACATTGGCCGTCACCACCCACAGCACCCGCGACAGATCGAACGGCACCTCGACATAGTGATCGCTGAACGTGTTGTTCTGTTCCGGGTCGAGGACCTCCAGCAGAGCGGCCGACGGGTCGCCGCGGAAATCCGAGCTCATCTTGTCGATCTCGTCCAGCAGGAAAACGGGGTTCTTCGAGCCCGCGGTGCGCATCCCCTGGATAACCCGCCCCGGCAGCGCCCCCACATACGTGCGCCGGTGGCCGCGGACCTCGGCCTCGTCGCGCACGCCGCCCAGCGACACGCGCACGAACTTGCGCTCCATCGCACGGGCGATCGAACGGGCCAGCGACGTCTTGCCGACACCGGGCGGCCCCACTAGGCAAAGGATGGGCCCTTTCATCTTCTCGGTCAGTTTGCGGATCGACAAATATTCGAGGATGCGTTCCTTGACCTTCTCCAGACCGTAGTGGTCCTCGTCGAGAATCTTCTCGGCGATGCCGATATCGAGGCGGTCGGTCGTCTCCTTAGCCCACGGCAGCGCCAGCAGCCAGTCGAGATACGTGCGGATGACGGCGCTCTCGGCCACCATCGGCGGCATCTTCTCCAGCCGCTCGATCTCCTTCGTTATCTTCTCCGCAACCTCTTTGGGCAGCTCCTGCTCCTTCATCCGCTGGCGGTACTCGTCCGCCTCGGCCATCCGGTCGTCCTTGTCGCCCAGCTCCTTCTGGATCGCCTTGAGCTGCTCGCGCAGGTAGTACTCCTTCTGGGTCTTCTCCATCTGCTTGCGGACACGGACGTTGATCTTTTTCTCCAGCTCGAGGATTTCCATCTCGCGGCCGAGGATATCGCACAGCCTCTCCAGCCGCTCCTTCACATCCACGGCGTCCAGCAGCACCTGCTTATCCTCGATCTTCAGCGCAAGGTGGCTGGCGATAAGGTCGGTCAGCCGTCCCGGCTCCTCAACCATCACCACCGACACCAGCGTCTCCGGCGGAATCTTCTTGCTCAGCTTCACCCACTGCTCGAACTGGCTGATCGCCGTGCGGGTGAGCGCCTCCACCTCCGGCGTCTTGGGCTCGGCCTCGTCGTATTCGCGGATCTCCGCCATGTAAAACGGCTCAAGCTCGGCGTAGCGGACGATCTCCGCCCGGTGAAGCCCCTCCACCAGCACGCGGATAGTGCCGCCAGGCAGTTTAAGCAGCTGCTTGATCTCGGCCACCGTGCCGACACTGAATATGTCCTCCGGCAGCGGCTTATCGTTCTGAGCGTCGCGCTGGCTGGCCAGCATTATCAGCCGGTCGTGAACCATCGCCTCCTCCAGCGCGCCGATCGACTTCTCGCGGCCGACATCGAGGTGAATAATCATATATGGAAAAACGAGAATGCCCCGGAGCGGCAGTAACGGCATCTTTCTCAGCTGTTTGGACAATTGTTTCGCCTCCTTCCGATTCGCATGGCAGTGTTAGTTTCAACGTCGCTATTTATAAATATTCTCAGGCCGTAGGGAAAAATCCTCCAATGAAAAATACTGTCGCTGCTGCGCGATATAATTCAAAAAGAGCCGATGTTGCCATCGGCTCCCCTATCCCTACATCTTTATCCCCGCGGCGGTAAGATAATCGTGCTTCGGCGTCAGCACCTCCAGCCGGCAAAGATCGCCCACCTTAACCAGCGCGCTTTTGAACACCTCGTCGATCGTCTCCGCCGCCACCACCTCCACCCCGATCGTCTTATAAAGCTCCTGCCAGTTCTCCTTCGGGATGATCACCCGCCGCGCCCCCGCCTGCTTGGCGGCCGCGATCTTGGCGCTCACCCCGCCCACCGGCTTCACGAGGCCGCGGATAGAAATCTCGCCCGTCATCGCCACCGTGTTATCGATGGGGATATTGTTCACCGCCGAATAAATGGCCGTGGCCGCCGTCACCCCGGCCGAAGGGCCGTCCACCGGCCCGCCGCCGGGAAAATTGACGTGGATGTCGTACTTGTGGTAATCAATGCCGAACCGGCTCCACAAAACGGTAAGTACATTATCCAGCGACCCCTTGGCCATGCTCTTGCGGCGCATCGTCCGGCCGGGCACGCCGATCTCCTCCTCGTCCACCACCCCCGTCACCGTCAGCTTGCCGCTGCCCAGCGGGTTCGGCACCGCCGAAACCTCGATCTCCATCAGCGTGCCGACATTCGCGCCGTACACCGCCAGGCCGTTAGCGAACCCCACCTGGGGCTTGGCGCCGATCTTCCGCTCCGGCTGCGGGTTATACTGGCCGAAATTCACCACCCACTCCACATCGCCGGCGGTGATATTCTTCTTGCCGTCATTGAGGGCCACGCCAGCCACGATCTGCACGATATTGACCGCCTCGCGGCCGTTGTTCGCATAGCGCTTGATGACCTCCACCGCCCCGTCTTCGATGGATAGCTCGACCTTGCGGACGGCGTTGCGGGCGATCAGGGAAACCTCGTCAGCCAGCAGCGGCCGGAAGAAAATCTCCACACACCGCGACCTTATTGCCGGCGGGATATCCTGAGGCATGCGGGTGGTCGCGCCGATGAGGCGGAAATCGGCCGGCAGGCCGTTCTGGAAAATATCATGGATATGGGACGGTATGTTGGTATCCTCGGTGCTATAGTACGAACTCTCCAGAAACACCTTGCGGTCTTCCAGCACCTTCAGCAGCTTGTTCATCTGGATATGGTGCAATTCGCCGATCTCGTCGATGAACAGCAGGCCGCCGTGAGCCTTGGTCACCGCCCCGGGCTTGGGCTGGGGAATGCCGGCGATGCCGAGCGGTCCCGCCCCCTGGTAGATCGGGTCGTGCACCGTGCCGATCAGCGGGTCGGCGATGCCGCGCTCGTCGAAGCGGGCCGTCGTCGCATCCATCTCGATGAACTTGGCGGCCGCGCCAAAAGGCGACAGCGAGTTACGCTTGGCCTCCTCCAGCACCAGCCTGGCGGCCGCCGTCTTGCCGACGCCGGGCGGCCCGTACATGATCACATGCTGGGGATTCGGTCCGCACAGCGCCGCGCGGAGCGCCTTGAGCCCCTCCGCCTGGCCGACGATCTCCCCGAAGCTGGCCGGGCGGGTCTTCTCCGCCAGCGGCTCGGTCAGGGAAATCTCCCGCAGCCGCTGCAGCTTCTCCATCTCCTTCTTGGATTCCCGCTCCACGGCGACCCTGTTGCCCTGCTGGGAGCGGAGGAGATTCCAGAAGTACATGCCGATAACGACGGCGAAGAAAAACTGAATCACGGTGATGATGTTGACGGCGTAGTCCATACACTCCGAACCTCCTTCCCCTTGGGTTCCCGGCCGTTGATAAGCCCCCATCTGCGGCGTTGCACCTGCGGGCGCTTGCTAGCGTACGGCCGAGTACGCGGCCGGACGCTCGCGCCATCCATGGCGCGTCCGGCACTAGGCCCATCCGGGGCCGTCGTCGCGGCGCGTCCTCTGTGCGCCTTGCATCTGGAGGCTTCTGAACGGCCTTTTGCTTTGTATGTTTTCGTACTCTTAGTATAGGCAACGGCGTCTATTTTATCCCGGCAAAAACGGACATGACAGACGACGGAAAAACAAAAAACCGGGGGATTTCTCCCCCGGCTGTCTTGACGGTTAAGCCGATTCTTCCTTCTTCTTCGCCTTGCGGTCTATCGTCACCAGGATGGGCTCTTCCTTGCTCAGCACCACCTCGCCGGTCACGATGCACTTGGCCACGTCGCCGCGCGACGGCACCTCGTACATCACATTGCGCATGATGCCCTCGATGATCGAGCGCAGGCCGCGGGCCCCTGTCTTGCGCTTCAGCGCCTCGTGGGCGATCGAGCGCAGGGCCTCCTCCTTGAACTCCAGCTGCACGTTGTCGAGATCGAGGAACTTCTGGTACTGCTTCACCAGCGCGTTCTTCGGCTCGACCAGGATACGCACAAGCGCCTCCTCGTCCAGGGCGTCCAGAGTCACGATCACCGGCAGGCGGCCGACGAACTCGGGAATAAGCCCGAACTTCAGCAGATCCTCCGGGAGAATCTGCCGCAGAATCTCGCCCACCTTCTTCTCCTCGCGCGTCTTGATATCGGCGCCGAAACCAAGCTGCTTCTTGCCGGTGCGCGAGCTGATGATCTTATCCACGCCGTCGAACGCCCCGCCGCAGATGAACAGGATATTCGTCGTGTCGATCTGGATAAACTCCTGGTGGGGATGCTTGCGCCCGCCCTGAGGCGGCACGCTCGCCACCGTGCCCTCGAGGATCTTCAGCAGCGCCTGCTGCACGCCCTCGCCCGACACATCGCGGGTGATCGACGGATTCTCCGACTTGCGGGCGATCTTGTCGATCTCGTCGATATACACGATCCCCTTCTCCGCCTTCTCCACATCGTAATCGGCGGCCTGGATGAGCTTGAGGAGGATATTCTCCACATCCTCGCCCACATAGCCCGCCTCGGTCAGTGAAGTGGCGTCGGCGATCGCAAACGGCACATTAAGAATCTTGGCCAGCGTCTGGGCCAGCAGCGTCTTGCCGCTGCCAGTCGGGCCGAGCATCACGATATTAGACTTCTGCAGCTCGACATCTTCCAGCTTCGAGCCGAGATTGATCCGCTTATAGTGGTTGTAAACAGCCACCGCCAGCGTCTTCTTGGCGTCGTCCTGGCCGATGACGTACTGGTCGAGAATATCCTTGATATCCTTGGGCTTGGGGATATCGCGAAGCTCAAGTTCGACGTCCTCGCTCAGTTCTTCTTCTATGATCTCGTTGCACAGCTCGATACACTCGTCGCAGATATACACCCCGGGGCCGGCGACGAGTTTCTTGACCTGTTCCTGCAGCTTGCCGCAGAACGAGCACTTTAATTGTCCCCTGTCATCACCAAACTTAAGCATCTTTTTCACCTCATTACTTGGGAATTTCCTTGCGGCGCTGGGTCATAACGGCGTCAATGATGCCGTACTCCTTGGCCTCCTCGCTCGACATGAAGAAATCCCTTTCCATATCGCGCTGAATTTTCTCCAGCGACTGCCCGGTGTGGCGCACGAGAATCTCGTTGCCGATCTCCCGCATCCGCAGAATCTCCCGGGCGTGAATCTCGATATCGGTAGCCTGGCCCTGAGCGCCGCCATGAGGCTGGTGGATCATGATACGCGAGAACGGCAGGGCGAAACGCTTGCCCGGCGCCCCGGCCGCCAGCAGCAGCGAACCCATGCTCGCCGCCTGGCCAATGCAGATCGTCGACACATCGGGCTTGACATGCTGCATCGTGTCATAGATCGCCAGGCCGGCGGTAACCACGCCGCCGGGACTGTTGATATACAGGTGGATATCCTTGTCAGGGTCTTCAGACTCCAGGAAAAGCAACTGAGCGATGATAACATTTGCTACCGAATCGTCGATCGGCCCGCCGATAAAGATAATCCTGTCCTTGAGAAGACGGGAGTAAATATCGTAGGCGCGCTCGCCGCGGTTGGACTGCTCGACAACTATGGGAACGAAGTTCATTAATTATACACCTCGGTACCGGTATTTTTCAACCTATAATATTTATCGTCAGATACATTCAATATCTATAATATTATCTTAGCGGATTGTTTGCTATTATTCCGCCGCCGCACTGTCGATGATCACCTGGGCGGCCTTCTTGCGGAAAACCGTTCTCCTCAGGGCTTCCATGCGGCCCTCGGCGAAAATAATCTTGCGCACTTCATCCACCGGCGCCTGATAGCTGGCAGCCATCGCGGCCACCTCTTTTTCCATATCCTCGCCAGTGATCTCGATATTCTCGGCTTTGGCGATCGCCTCAAGCATAAGATCGGTCTTGACGCTTTCCACCGCCGGCTCGCGGTAATTGGCGCGCAGCATGGCGAAATCCGTCTTCGTAGCCTCCATATACTTAGCCAGACTCATCCCGCGGTTCTGGAGGTTGACATCCATCTCCCGCAGCATGCTGTCGATCTCGTTCTCGATTACCTCTTCGGGGAGATCGACGGTGCAATTGTTGACCGCCGCCTTGATGACATTGCCGCGGTACTCGCGGTCGGCCTTGTTCTCAGCCGCCTTTTTTAAATTATTCTCTATATCGGCCTTTAATTCCTCTACACTGTCAAAGTCGCTGACTTCCTTGACGAATTCGGCGTCCACGGCAGGTATCTCCCGGCGCTTGACATCGTTGACCTTCACCGTGAACTCGGCCGACTTGCCGGCCAGCTCAGGCGCCATGTACTCGGCCGGGAAATCCACCTTCACAACGCGTTCCTCGCCGGCCTTGGCGCCCAGGAGCTGATCCTCGAATCCGGGGATGAAACTGCCGGAGCCGATTTCCAGCGGGTAACCCTTGCCCTCGCCGCCCTTGAACGGCACTCCGTCGATGAAGCCCTCGAAATCGATAATCGCAAAATCGCCCTGCGCCAGGGCGGCTCCCTCGGCAACCACCATCTTGGCATGGCGCATGCGGAGATTCTCGATCTGCTTATCAACTTCCGCCGGGTCGACCGTCACCGCCGGCTTCTCCACCTTGAGACCTTTATACTCGCCAAGCTCGATAACCGGTTTGACGACAAACGTCGCCTTGAACACCAGCGGCTTATCTTCCTCGAACGTGACAACCTCGATTTCCGGGCGGGTCACCGGCTCGATATCCTGCTCCTCAAGAGCCTTCATATAAGCCGGCGTCGCCAGCAGCTCGAACGCCTCGTCCAGGAGCGCCGTCTTGCCCAGGCGCATCTCCAGAACCTTACGGGGCGCCTTGCCCTTGCGGAAACCGGGAATATTAACCTTAGCGGCCAATTTATGATAAGCCTTATCAACCGCCTTCGCCACCTCGGACTGCGGCACCTCAAGCTCCAGGACCATCTTATGGGCGTCGATCTTTTCTGCAGAAACCTTCATAGATTCGTGTTGCCTCCTTATTTAATTATGATTCAGGCTTAGTATTACCAGCGGTGCGATTTATTCCGCCAAATATGCCATGAATTATATGATAACATAATAATTGCCTAAAAATCAAGTAATTACAGCCGTTGATAAGCGCCCCTCCGGGCTCTTCGGCTCGGCCTAAGCCGATACCGCCGTTCACAGCCGGCCGCAGCGAAAATCAATAGCCGAAAACCCCCGGATGTAAAATCCGGGGGTTTCCTCGTGGAGCGGAAAACGAGATTCGAACTCGCGACCCTCGCCTTGGCAAGGCGATGCTCTACCACTGAGCTACTTCCGCATGTGTCGGGAACAAGGGTTATTATAGCGGATTTTTTCCCGCCTGTCAACATAACCGCCGCGAGAAAATTATCCCTTTTAGCCGCCCGCCTCTCCCCCCACCTCCTATAGGCACCAAGAGAAAACCGGTAGCATATTATGTACCAAACGCGCAAAAGGGGGAATTCTGTTGTTCTACCGGCTACAGGAATACTGCCGGCTGGTCGCCGGCGCCCGCCGCGGCGCCGTCTACAACCTGCAAACAGGCAAAGTCCTGTCGATCAACCAGGGTGCCCTTCAGCTCCTCCTCGCCTGCCAGCAAAGCCCCCTGGAGGACGTCCTGGACATACACGCCCCCGAAGACAAAGCCTTTGTCGACTTTCTCCACCGCCTCGTCGAAATGGGCCTGGGGTCGTTCTACCTCGACAAACCGGCCGCCGTCAGTACAGCGCCCCCGGCCGCCGAACCACCCAAACTCAACTTCCTGTGGCTCGAGCTCACCTCCAACTGCAACAACAGATGCCTCCACTGCTACGCCACCAGCGGACCCTGCGCCGACAGCGACGCCGTGCCCCATTCGCGGTGGCTTTCCCTCATCGCCGAAGCCCGCGCCGCCGGCGCCGCCGCCATCCAGTTCATCGGCGGCGAGCCCCTCCTCTACCCCCGCTGGCGGGAGCTTGTAAAAAAAGCCCGCGCCGAAAACTTCGACTTCATCGAAATCTTCACAAATGCCACCCTCATCGACGACGACTGCGTCGCCTTCTGCAAACAGCACGGCGTCAACATCGCCACAACCATCTACGCCGACAGCGCCGCCGTCCACGACCGCGTCACCCTGAACCCCGGCAGCTTCGCAAAAACGACGGCCGCCATCGACAAAATCCTCGCCGCCAAAGTGCCCCTGCGCATCGCCTCCATAATCATGAAAGCCAACGAAAACGAAGCCAAAAACATCATGGACCTGTGCGCCAAACTCGGCGTCGAAGTCACTCCTCCCGACGTCGTCCGCCCCACCGGGCGCGGCGACGACAAGGACCTCCTCCCCGCAGCCTACGCCAAAACACCCATCCGGCCGCCCTTCTACACCGACCCCGACAGCTTCGCCAAAGCGCAGCGCTGCCACACCTGCCTCGCCGGCAAAATCGCCGTCACCGCCGGCGGCGACGTCATCCCCTGCATCTTCGCCCGCAGCGAAATCTGCGGCAATATACTCGCCTCGCCCCTCGCCGACGTACTTAACGGTCAGCGTCTCCAGCAATGCTGGCACACCACCAAGGACAAAGTCGAAAAATGCAAAGACTGCGAATACCGTTACGCCTGCACCGACTGCCGGCCGCTGGCCCAGGGGTCGGACTCCGCCAAGCGCTGGTTGGCCTGCTCGGTGGATTGCCCGTATAATCCCTACACTGGAAAATGGGAGGAATGAACCTACATGGCTGACGAAAAACTCAATCGTCCCAAATGGGAAAGCCCGGAAATGACCGACTGGGATGACGACTGGAGCGAATACGATGACGACCGGCAGCAGCTCATCGGCTGCCCGCCCACCGGCACACCCTGCTTCCCCAACTGCCGGCCGCGCTGCAACCCCGTCTGCGCCCCGCCGGGCTGCAACCCCAACTGCCGTCCCTTCTGCAACCCCACCACCTGTTTCCCCGTATGCCGGCCCCGTTTCTGCAACCCCCGCTTCTGCAACCCGCGCTGCAATCCAGGCTGCAACCCGCGCTTCTGCTTCCCCGTCACCGGCTGCAACCCCCGCTGCCAGCCGCGCTGCAACCCGATCTGCTCCCCCCCCTGCGCTCCTATGTGTTTCCCCCGTTAAATACGCCATAGTCCCCTGTGTAAAGAGCCGCACACCAATTGTGCGGCTCTTCCCCGTCCGCCTCTCGCCGGCCGGTTTACACTTCGCCGCGGCCGCTACCGCTTTGGCGGAATCTTCCCGCTCATGGTAAAATAAATATATAGTGCGGAGGTGACGGTTCATGGGTCTCTTCCTGCTGTGGTCGGCCAGAGTTCTCGGCGCGCTGGCCACCGCCTTCTTCCTGTCCTTCTTCGCCGGCGAAGGCATCCCCGCCTTAATGCGCGGCGCCCCGCCCGACGGAGACCTGCTTATCTTTTTGCCCCTGCTGCTCATCGCCGTCGCCGGCTACTTCGCCGCCTGGCGGGCCGAGGCCGTCGGCGGCCGGCTGCTTGTCGTCGGTGGCGGCGCCATGATGCTCTACCACCTCGCTCACGGCGACCCGGAGATCGCCCTCATCTATGGCCTGCCGTTCATAATAACCGGCGCGCTTTATATTTTCCACCAAAAACTTAGCGGCCGTTGATACAAAAAGCAACCCCGACCGGAATCTCGGTCGGGGTCTTTTTCATCCCAAACGGTTTACCCTGAATTGCCGGGGCTGAGATAAAAAGCTCCAGATGCAAGGCGCACCGGAGAACACGACGCAGGCGTACTCGGTCGTACGCCGAGGAAGTGTTCGAGGAGCAACGCCGCAGATGGACTTTTTAGCCAGCCCCCTGTTATTTTACTCTCTTCAATTGTTGGGGTTTCCGCTTGGCAAACGCCAATATCCCCCCCAGCGCGATCGACAGGAACGCCGCCATCAGCACCCGGAACTCGGGCGGCAGCAGAAACGTCACCGTATGGGCCGGAATCCAGAACAGCGGCAGCGTCCTTACCACCACGAAGCTCACGAACCCGTGCCAGTCGATGCGGCCTATCACCGTTTTAAGCTCCACCCTCGCCAGGTTGGCCAGCTTGCCGTCGGCCAGGTCGATATACGTATCGGTGACGCGGTGGAAAGCCATGAAGGTCGGCGCGAAAGCCAGATTCATCACCGTGCTGATCAGGAAAGCGGTCACGAAAGTAGCCGTCGCGCTGTAGCCGCCCGGCAGCATCCCCTTCGCGATCGCCGCGACCACTCCGGTGCTGAACACCTGGAACATCAGCGTGATCGCCATCCCCAGCACGCCCCACACCGCGGCCCGCATCCACAGACCGACCGGCCGCCGCCACTGTCCGACCGTTATCCTCAAAGCCAGCAGTTCGCCCATCGTGGCCAACACGACGAACTTGGCGAACCCCATCATATAAGGGTAAGCGGTGCTCAGGCCGACGAACGCCTGACGGGTGTCGGGCAGCGCCAGAACAAGGACGATTACGCCCAGGCCAGCCAGCCAGAGGAAATCCCCAGACCTCATTGACCGAGGCCCTTCCGCACCGCCGCAAGATTAAGCTCGTAAAGCTCGGGCTTCTTCTTGCCGACAACGGCGCTCACAGCCTTCTCCACGCTGGCCAGATCGACCATCGTCAGCTTGGGCAGCAGCGCCCCCAGGCAGACCATATTCGCCAGGCTGACGTTGCCCAACTCGTTGGCCATCTCCCCGGCCGGCACGGCGATAATCTCGATATCGTCGCGCTTCTCGGCCGTGGAAATGATCGAACTGTTCGCCACCAACACCCCGCCCGGTTTGACGCGCGGCAGGAACTTGTCATACGACGGCTGGTTCAAAACGATGGCGAAATCGGCGTACTCGATGACCGGGGAATGGATCTCCTCATCGGAAATCAGCACCGAACAGTTGGCGGTGCCGCCGCGCATTTCAGGGCCATAGGAAGGGATCCAGCACACCTCGCGGCCGTCCAGCATGCCGGCGTAGGTGAGGATCTTGCCGATGAACATGACGCCCTGGCCGCCGAAACCGGCCAGAAGAATTTTATCCATCATAGCGCCTTCACCTCCTCGGTCACCTTAAGCTCGCCCATCTCGTACACGGGCAGCATATTCTCCTGCAGCCACTTCAGGCTGTCGGCCGGCGACAGTCCCCAGTTGGTCGGGCAGGTCGACAGGATGCTGACAAGCGCGTACCCCAGCCCGGCCTGCTGCACCTGGAAGGCCTTCTTCAGGCACTTCTTGGTCTGGATGATATTCTTCGGCGTATCGACCGAACAGGCGGCCACATACACCGCGCCGTTCAAGGTCGCCACCGTCTTGGGCATATCGATTGGTGTGCCTACCAGGGCGCAGTCGCGGCCGTAAGGGCTGGTCGTCGTAATCTGGCCGCCGATCGTCGTCGGCGCCATCTGCCCGCCGGTCATGCCGAACACCGCGTTGTTGACCATGATCGAAGTGATCTTCTCGCCGCGGGCCGCCACGTGGATGGCGTGGGCGGTGCCGATCGCGGCGATGTCGCCGTCTCCCTGGTAGGTGAAGACGACCTTATCGGGCAGGGCCCGCTTGATGCCGGTGGCCACCGCCTGAGCGCGGCCGTGGGCGGCGCCCACGAAATCGCAGGCGAAGAAATCGAGGGAAAAACCGGCGCAGCCTACCGGCGCGACGCCGATGGTATCGCCGATGATGTCAAGCTCCTCCAGCACCTCGCCGATCAGACGGTGGATGACGCCGTGGGTGCAACCCGGGCAGTAATGGAAAGGCAGCTCGGTAAGGCCTTTGGGTCGGCCGAATACTCTTTGCACGCTGTTACACCTCCACCGCCAGGTCGAAGACCTGGCCAAGCTTGCGCAGAATTTCGTTCTCGCTGGGCAGCATGCCGCCCAGGCGGTTATGGAAATACACCGGCGTGCGGCACTCGACCGCCAGCTTCACGTCCTCGACCATCTGGCCGAAGTTCAGTTCCACCGTCAGGATGCCCTTCACGCCGTCCAGGTTGGCAAACGCCTCTTCCGGGAACGGCCAGAGAGTAATCGGGCGGATGAGCCCCACCTTAAAGCCCTGTTTGCGGGCCTTCAGCACCACACTCTTGGCGATGCGGCCGCATGTGCCGTAGCCGACGATCAGATACTCGGCGTCCTCGGCATGGAAGGATTCCCAGCGCTGCAGGCTATCCTTCATCTCGGCGAATTTGGCCTCCCAGTGGAGGTTGTTGACCTCGCCGATCTCGTTAGTAAGGGAATAGCTGGCCACCTTGCGCTTGGCCCGGCCTTTGCAGCCGCCCACCGCCCAGTCCTTTGCCGGCAGCTCGGCCTTGGGCCGTTTTTTCAGTTCCACCGGTTCCATCATCTGGCCGAGGAACCCGTCGGACAGGATGACCACCGGCGTCCGGTACTTATCGGCGAGATCGAACGCCTCCATCGTGAAATCGTACAACTCCTGGCCCTTCGACGGCGCCAGCACGATCTGGCGGTAGCCGCCGTGCCCGCCGCCCTTGGTGCACTGGAAATAATCCGACTGGGACGGACCCAGTCCGCCGAGGCCGGGACCCGTGCGGTTGACGTTTACCACGACCACCGGCAGCTCGGCCGCGGCCAGATACGACATACCCTCCTGCTTGAGGCTGAACCCCGGGCTGGAGGAAGCCGTCATAACCCTCGCGCCCGTCGTCGCGGCGCCGTAACACATATTGATCGAAGCGACTTCATCTTCGCCCTGCAGGACAGTGCCGCCCGCCTTGGGAAGATGCTTCGACAGATACTCGACAATCTCGGTCGAAGGGGTTATCGGATAACCGAAAAACAATTTGCAGCCGGCGCGGATCGCCGCTTCGCCGATGGCCTCGTTCCCCTTCATAAGTTCCTTGGACACTCGCTTCATCTCCTTTCCCGCTGCTTGCTAATCCTTGTAGATCTCCAGGGCAAGATCGGGGCACACCGTGCCGCACAGCCCGCAGCCGATACACTTGTCAGGGTCGGCCGGCGTCACCACGTAATAGCCCTTCGAATTGGGTTTGTCGCCGATGGCCAGCACCTTGCGGGGGCACACCCCGATGCACAGGCCGCAGCTCTTGCAGTACTCGCTCAACACAACGACTTTCGCCATTTGCTCACCGCCTTTCCGCCCCGCCCGCCGCCAGGCAGGCCAGAGCGATCGAATATAATTTGCCTTCCGCCGTTTCGGCGCGGGAAGTCAGCACAATGGGGTTCCTGGCGCCGAGCACTATCCCGGCCATCTTCGCCTTGCCATAATATAAAGTGGCCTTGCCCAGCGCGTTCCCTGTCTCGATATTCGGCATCAGGAAAAGGTCGACCTGGCCGGAAATCCGGCTGGTGATACCTTTGTGCCTGGCCGCTTCGGGGTTGACCGCCACATCGAAAGCGATCGGGCCCTCCACGACCCCCGGCGGCAGCTCGCCGGCGGCCGCCATATCGGCGAGCGCCTTGGCGTCCAGCGTCGCCGGCATCTTGGGGCTGACCTGCTCGTTGGCCGTCAGCACAGCCACGTTCGGCCGCTCGATACCGAGAGCCTGCAGCGCCAGCATGGCGCTCAGCAGGATATCCTTCTTCTCCGCCAAGGTCGGCGCGATATTCATCCCCCCGTCGGAGTGGAAAATCAGCTTGGGCTCGCCCGGCACCTCGAAAACCGCCAGGTGGCTCAGCAGCCGCCCGGTGCGCAGGCCCACCTCGGGATGGAGCACCGCCTTGAGAAAATCGCTGGTGTTGATGAGGCCTTTCATCACCACCTGGGCCTCGCCCTTGCTCACCAGCGCCACCGCCGTCAGCGCCGCCTTGTTCATATCCTTCTCGTCCACCACCGGCGTATCGGCCGGCAGACCGACCTCCGCCAGCAGCGGCCGGATGGCCGCCTCGTCGCCGACCAGCAGGGGACGGGCCAGGCCGTTATCCTGGGCCAGCTTCACCGCCTGCAGCACATCCTTGTCCTGGGCCGCGGCCACGCTGATCGTTATCTGCCCCGGCCGTTTGGCCCAAGCCAGAACTTCTTGAAAATTCCTTAGCACTAACTTACCCCCTAAACCGTTCTCCCCCAAAGGAATCGTGCCGGCTGATTTAGGAAGCTCCAGATGCAAGGCGCACCGGAGGCTGACACCGGAAGCGTACACGAACGTACGCTGAGGATGGCAGCCGAGGAGCAACGCCGCAGATGGACTCCCTAAACAGCCGCCCCGTATCTACTTATATTCCTTAGCCTTTTCTTCGCCGCGTAGCACCCGCAGCGCCCCCAGCATCAGCGACTCCATCTCCTCCTCGCCGGGAGACACCACCACCGGGGCGATATGCTTGACGCGCGCCGTCACCGCCTCGGTGATCCGCTTTGAATACGCGATGCCGCCGGTCAGCACGATATAGTCCACCTCGCCCGCCAGCACCGTCGCCAGCGCGCCGATCTCCTTCGCCACCTGGTAAGCCATCGCGTCCAGCACCAGGTCGGCCTGGGCGTTGCCCTCGGCGGCCATCTTCTCCGCCTCGCGGACATCGCGCGTGCCGAGGTAGGCGAACATGCCGCCGGAGCCCAGCATTTGTCCCGCCAGCTCCTTGGCGGTATACTTGCCGGAATAGCACAGCTTCATCAGCAGCGTCGACGGCAGCCCAGCGCAACGGTCAGGGGAAAAAGCCCCCTCGTCCTTGCCGTTGCTGACATCGATCATCCGGCCTTTGCGGTGGGCGGCGACGGAAATCCCCGAACCCAGATGCGCCAACACTATGTTAAGATCCTCGTAGCGCCGGCCCTTCTCGGCGGACACCTTGCGGGCCACCGCCTTATGGTTGAGAGCGTGAACCAGGCTGACGCGCGGCAGCTCGGGCAGGCCGGAGATGCGGGCCACATCCTCCATCTCGTCCACCGACACCGGGTCGACGATGAACGCCGGAATGCCCAGCTTCTTCGCCAGATCGAGCGCCAGCGCGGCGCCGAGATTGGAAGCGTGCTCGCCCTGGGGACGGTGTTCGAGGTCGTCGACCATCTGCGCGTTGACTTCGTATGTACCGCTGGTCATAGGCTTCATCAGCCCGCCGCGGCCGACCACGGCGCTGAGGCTGTTCAGCGCGATGCCCGCCTCCGCCAGCGTCTTGAGGATGAGCTCCAGGCGGTAGTTCTCCTGGTCGAAAATGCGGGTGAAACCCTTCAGCTCCTCGCCGTGATGCTCGACCGTCTTCTTGAACAGCGGCTTTTCAGCGTCGAACACGGCCAGTTTGGTCGAAGTGTTTCCGGGGTTGATGGCGAGAATCCTTTCCACAGCAAACCTCCCCTAAGTTGTTCCGACAGACGGAACAGTGTTCCATAAATACGCAAGTAGATAAATGGGGCCCAGCCCCACTTATCTACTTTTTTCTACTATGATTCTACCTTATATTTTTCACGGCTGCAAGACTATTATCCGTCTGCCGTCACAAAACTCGGCCGGCGGTCTACTTAGCCCCCGTCACGTTGGCCGGGCGCGGGTCGAGGAAATAGACGGCCAGAAAGGTGACAATCGCCACCGGCCAGGCGAGGTAGATGGGATGAGATACGATGCGGATGGCCGGCACGAACTGCCACAGGGCCAGGAAGATTATGCCGGTCAGCAGCGTCCAGAAGGCCGAGCCCTTCTTGCACAGGCCGGGGGTAAACAGCAGACCGAGCAGCACGACGGTGTACGAAGTCGTGAGCGTCAGGCCGATGAGCAGCGTCTTAATGATCCCCACCGCGTACGTGGCCATCCAGTAGGTCAGGGCGCTGATGCCCAGCACGGTCAGCCGCGAAATCAGCATCTGCTGTTTCTCCGGCACATCGGGGTTGATAAACCGCTTGTAGATGTCGTTGACCACCAGCGTCGAGCTGCCCAGCAGCAGGCCGACGGCGGTGGAAACGTCGGCCGCCCACAGGCCGGAGAGGGCCAGTCCGGCCACCCACGGGTTGAGCTCCAACAGCGTCTTGGGCAGAGCCATGGCCGGGGTGATGCCGGGGAACTTGGCCGCAGCCACGATGCCGAATATCGCGCAGATGAAGCCGGCCGGGAGAATGATCAGGCCGCCGAGGATGAAGCCCCACTTGGCCTTTTTGCCGTCCTTGGCGGCGAAGGCGATCTGGGCAACCGCCTGGATGGACTGGGCCTGGGTAAGCATGACCACGAACCAGGCGACGATGATCGCCATCGGCAGCCCGGCGAGCAGGTCGAAGCCCGGATGGCCGGCCGGCAGCGAAGAAACCACCTTGCCGATACCGCCGGCATTGCTCACTACCATGGCCGCGCCGGCGACAATCCCCAGATAAATTACGATGACATTGATGATGTTGCTGAGCCCGGCGGCCCAGTAACCGCCCACCAGCGTTACGCCGATGAACACGACCGCGCTGACCATCATGCCGCTGTTGAAGGTGAAAATCCCCGGCATGAGCGCGGCCAGGATGGCCCCGCCGGCCACGTACTGCAGCGAGGTGATGACCATCTGGATGATGATCTGGCCGAAAACGCCGATGACTCTTCCCGAGGTATCGAAATGGCGTTCGAGGATCTCAGGCACCGAAGTCGTCTCGAACTGGCGGAATTTTTCCGCCACCAGGAAACCGGCGGCGATGGCCCCCGCCGCCCAGGCGGCGTTGTACCAGCCGGCGGCCAGACCCTGCTTATAGGCTCCCTCGGCCACACCGATGGTCGACGCCCCGCCGACCGCCAGGCCGGCGATCATCGTCGCCACGATCGCGGGGCCGAAGCCGCGGCCGGCGAGCAGATACCCGAGATAGCCGCCGCCCTTGCTGAGCTTGGTGGAATACCAGGACACCGCGTACAGGACTAAAATATAAACAATAACAATACCGAGGGCGATGTTCACCTGCACAAACCTCCCTTTTTATTGCGGCCGTCCGTCGGCGGCGTCTTGCCCCGCAGCCCGGCGGCCCCCGTCTAATACCCCGCTGCTAAAAAAACGTCTGTCCCTCCCCCTTCTTGCCCCCTATTCGAGCTGCGGAAATGTGAGCGTGCCGTGCGGCATTATATGGACCAGGCCGCCGCCGGGCAGGACCGCCGCCAGCGCATCGGCCACCGACGCCGCCGGCTTCATCCCCACCCTGGCCGCCGTCGCGGCGTCCAGGCCGCTCACCAGGTAAACAGTCTTGCTTTCCAGGATCTGCTTCGTCCGCAAAGCCACGAAGCCGGGCATCGTAAAATTTTCATGCAGCGCCGCACTCATCGCGGCATACGTCTCGTGCCGGAACCAGCTCAGAAAAGCCTCCGGGCCGGGGCCGTCGAAGCACTCGCTCACCAGGATGATGGCGCCGCCGTCCCGCGCGGCGTAGTCGGCATTGTCGAGCGCCTTGATCGACTGATAAAGCTGGATATCCTTCGGGTACCCGCCGCAGCTGGCGACAACGACATCCGCCTTCTCGCCGATAGGGACGGCGAACGCCTCCTCGACGACCTTCGTGCCGGCGGCGTGGGCCTCGCGCCAGTGGCCGGCCACGATGCCGATGAAATCCTTGTTCTCGTTCACCACCACATTCAGCAGGAAATCCGGCGCCGCCAGCGCGCAGATCTCGTCCATATCCTCGGCCACCGGGTTGCCGGCCATCACGCCGCCGCCGATCTCGCCCGGCCCCGCCTTGAGAGCCAGCCCGTGGTTCTCCTGGATGGTCGCGTACCCGGCCACGCCCGGGGCTACGCTCTTGCGGCCGCCGCCGAAGCCGGCCAGCAGGTGGTAAGATATGCCGCCGGTCAGAATGAGCTTCGGCGCCTCGTACACCATGCGGTTGAGCAGTACCGCCGTCCCCCGGCTGCTCCTGCCGAGATCGACAAGGTCGGCCGCCTGGCAGTCGTGGTCATAAACCTTCACCCGCCGCAGCACCTCATCGCCGACGATCAGACGGTGCTCCTCCGCGGACTGGCTGCGGTGGTCGCCGGTCGCGAACACCACCGCCACATCGGCGTCAGGCACGCCGACCGCATTCAGCTCGTCGAGCAATATGGGCACAAGCACGTCGCTCCGCACCCACAGGCGGGTAACGTCGCTGACGACGATCACCACCTTGTCGCCGCGCCCGAACACCTGCCGGAAGGGCGGCGAACCGATCGGCGCGGCCAGCGCGGCCAGCACCCCGGCCTTCATATCGGCCACCGGCCGGGTCGGGTTGGAACCGATAATATTCACCCGGTAAGAATCAGGTATATCGAAAACTTCGTCGCGTTTGCCGTAATGGACGCTATATTGCATACTATAGTCCTACCTCTCTTTCAGGGGAAGCTTCCCCAAAAGTCCATCTGCGGCGTTGTTCCTGCGGGCGCTTGCTAGCGTACGTCAGTACGCGTCGCGGCGCGTCCTCGGAGCCGCCTTGCATCTGGAGCTTTTGGGTCGCTTCGCACAAATCGATTTATTTCTCGTCCTTATACGCCCGCGCCAGCAGTTCGGCCGTATGCAGCACCTCGCCGGCCACGCCCCGCTGATTCATGCCGTCGCGGATATGCATCATGCACATCGGGCAGCCTGTCACCACCGTGTCCGCGCCGCTCGCCGCGATATCGTCCACCTTATGGTCGTTGATGCTGCGCGACAGGTCGTAATGGGCGAGGCTGAAGCTGCCGGCCGCCCCGCAGCAGCGCGCGGGCGCCTTCAGCTCCTTGAAGGTCAGCCCCGGCACGCCGGCGATCAGCTGGCGCGGCTGCCGCCTCACCCCCTGCGAACGGGCCAGATGGCACGAATCGTGATAAGTCGCCGTCGCCGCCAGCCCCCGCATCTCCGCCGTCAGGCCGACCTCGGCCAAAAACTCGGCGAAATCCTTCGTCTTGGCCGCCAGAGCGGCGACCTTCGCCGCATACCCCGGCTCATCGGCCAGCAGCGCCGCGTACTCCTTACGGAGCGCCGCCCCGCACGACCCGCACGCCGTTATCACCGCATCCACCTCAAGGTCAGCCAGCGTATCCACCGTCGCCCGCGCCAGCTCCACCGCCGTCGGCACGTCGCCGTTCACGTACACCGGCGTGCCGCAGCAATGCTGGTCGGCGGGGATGACCACCGCGACGCCGTTGCGTTTTAAGACCTCGACCACCGCCTCGCCGATCTGGGGATAAACGTAATTGATCATACAGCCGGTGAAAAACGCCACCGTCTTGCGCGGGTTATCCACCGCCACCACCGCGGGCACGCGGCTCCGGAAGGGCCGCGCGTCCACCGGCGACACCAGCCGCCTCATATCCAGCCCCATCGGCAGCCTCGGCAGCATCCCCTTGCCCCCCGGCGCCGGCCGCAGCACCAGCCCCTGGAACACCGACCCCATGCTCATCCCCAGGTCGAACAGGCGGCGGTTCTTCAGCCCGAGGCGGAAAATCAGTCTTTTCAAAAGCGGCAGGCCCTTATCCTCGGCCAGCTTGCGGCGCGCCGCCAGCATAAGCTGGTCGAGCTTCACCCCGCTCGGGCAGCTCTCCTGGCACGCCTTGCACATCAGGCACCACGACATCCGCTCCTCGAAGCCCGCGCCGGCCGCGTCCACATCGCCGCGGATGACCGCCCTGATAAGATTTATCTTGCCGCGGGCCACCGTCGACTCCGCCTTCAGCTCGCGGAAAACCGGGCACACCGACTGGCACGCGCCGCACTTGATGCACCTTATTACTTCCTTCTCCAGCTCGCTCCACTGCATAGCCCCCACCCCCTAAACCAGCTCGGGGTTGAGGATATTATTCGGGTCGAGCGCCTTCTTGATGGCCCGCATCGCCAGCATGCCGCCCTCGCCCAGCTCCAGCGGCAGATACTTCTTCTTCACCAGGCCGATGCCGTGCTCGCCGGTCAGCGTGCCGTCCACCGCCAGCGTCGCGGCGAAAATCTCCTCCGCCGCCTTCTCCACCCGCGCCATCTCCTCCTTATCCCGCTCGTCAGTCAGGATGGTGGCGTGCAGGTTGCCGTCGCCGGCGTGGCCCAGCACCGCGATGATGATATTGTACTTATCCGCGATCGCGCGGATGGTCCGCACCATCTCCGGAATCTTATCGCGGGGTACCGTGCAGTCCTCGCCGATAATCGTCGGCCGCACCCTGGAAACGGCCGCGAACGCCGAGCGGCGGGCCACCCACAGCTCGTCGGCCTCCTTGGCGTCCTTCGCCACCTTCACCTCGGTAGCCCCCTGCTCGCGGCAGATGCGGGCGATGATCCCCACCTGCTTGTCCAGCACCGCGGCGTCGCCGTCCACCTCAATGAGCAGCACCGCCTCCGCCTCCACCGGCAGGCCGATATTCACCGCCGCCTCAATATTGCGGATATAAATATTGTCCAGCAGCTCCAGCGTCGTCGGGATCACCCCGGCCATGAACACCTGGGCCACCGTCTCCGCCGCCTTTTCCACATCGTCGAAAATCGCCAGCATCGTCTTCTTCGCCTCAGGCAGCGGCAGCAACTTCACGATCGCCTTCGTCACCACCCCCAGCGTCCCCTCGGAGCCGGTCATAAGGCGGGTAAGATCGTAGCCGGCCACGCACTTCATCGTCCGCGCCCCCGTCTTGATGATCTCGCCTGTCGGCAGCACCACCTCGAGGCCGAGGACATAATCCCGCGTCACGCCGTACTTGGCGCCGCGCGGCCCGCCGGCGCACTCCGCCACATTGCCGCCCATCGTCGAAAACGCCTTGCTCGCCGGATCGGGCGGATAAAAAAGGCCGAGCTTCTCCACCTCGGTCTGGAAATCGGCGGTTATAACCCCCGCCTCCACCTCGGCGACCATATTCTTGCGGTCGATGGCCACGATCTTATTCAGCCGCGTCAGCACCATCACCAGCGCCCCGGCGCAGGGAATGCTGCCGCCGCTCACGTTCGACCCCGCCCCGCGCGGGATGACGGGGAACCTATGCTCGTTCGCCAGCTTCAGCAGCGCGGAAACCTCGGCGGCGCTGCCCGGATAAACCACCAGGGCCGGCATCCCCTCCTTGCCCGCTGTCACCGCCGACGCGTCGTAAGTGTAACAATACCTGTCCTCATACTTCTCCAAAACGTGCTCCGCCCCGACGATGCCCTTCACCGCCGCGACAACCGCCTGCTCCATATCCTAGACCTCCGCTCTTCTGTTCCGCCAGATGGAACAGCGTACCGAAACTGTCCATCCCTGACGAGCATATTTCCTTCCTAGTTCAATGTATAATGTAATATTCCTCCCCTAATCTGTCGTTTTTTTCATAGCGGCCGTTGATAAACCCCCATCTGCGTTGTTGGCCCTCCGCGTGCTCACTCGGCGTACAGCTTAAGTACGCCTCCGTTCGCATGCTCGGTCCGCCTAGCATCTGGGGGTTTCTGAACGGCCTTTCGCATCGAAAAGCCTTTTTTATCGAATTTTTTAATCAGCAATGACCGGGGTTAACCGAGGGAGGACGAAATCGCCCCTGTCGTCCTCATAACCTCGGCCGCAATCTCCGCAAACCGCGCCCGCACCCTCGTCGTCGGGCCCGACAAGCTCAGAGCCGCGATAATGCCGGCGTGGCGGTCCAGGATCGGCCCGGCGACACACGTCAGGCCGAGCTCCAGTTCCTCGTCGTCGACCGCGTAACCCCGCCGCCTGATCGTCTCCAACTCCGCCAGCAGCTTATCCCACGAACAGATCGTCTTCTCGGTGAACGCCGGCAGCGGATTGCCCACGAACCGCTCCAGGTAACTGCGGGGGCTGAACGCCATCAGGCACTTGCCCACCGCCGCGCTGTGGCAGGCGGCGCTCGAACCCACCGGCGGCGTCAGGCTGAGCACCTGCTGCCGGCCCTGGATCTTGTCGATGATGATATGCTTGGGATACGTCAGCGCGCTCTTATCGAGGATCGAGATATGCACAACCTCGTCGAACATCTCCGACAGCTCCTTGGCGAAGGGATAAGCGATATTCTTCAGCGGCAGCCGCTCGCGGATCAGCATCCCCAGCGAATACAGGCGGATGCCCAGCCAATACTTGCCGTTGTCGGGGTTCTGCTGCACAAAGCCCTTGGCCTCCAGCGTCGCCAGCGTGCGATGGGCGGTGCTCTTGTAAATGCCGAGGGCCGAGCCGATCTGCGTCACCCCCATCTCCTTGCCCTCCTGCTGAAGCAGCAGCAGGATATCGAGCGCCCGGTCAATGGAATTTATAAGTTCGTTGTCGCCGGCCATATCGTCCCTCCCAGGTTCGGACCTTTTCCTAAAGAGTAGCATAAACAATCCGCGGCAGCAACCTCTCGGTACCGGCCGTTGATAAGCCCCCATCTGCGTTGTACCCGCAAGGAGTAGGCCGCCCCTCTAACCGCTAACGCGCCAAGAGTGGCGCTCTTACGACTGCGTTTGCTTGCTTGCGTACCGAGTACGCGCGATGCTGTTAAACCGATCCTGTGCAAACAACGCATCGGAGGAAACGGTGGCGCAAGCCTCGTCGTGCCTGGCATCTGGTGGCTTCTGAACGGCCTTTGCTCCGCTCTCCCGCTCCCGCGTTCACATAACATCCCCATTTCCCATACTATATAATGAAAACCATTACGGGAGATGATATACTTGCCCAAAAACAACGCCGTCCCCGCCTACGTCGCCGGCGAGATCGCCAACAACGCCAGCGTCTGCCGGCAGTTCGCCCGCATCCTCGGCGGCGACGTCCTTGACTCCGCCGACGACTCCTGCACCGTCATGCGCGCGCGGCCCGAGCTCTCGCTGACCATCCTCGGCCGCCCTTACGAAGCCATGGCAATGTTCGAATACCAGTCCCCCGACACCGACGGCAACACCCTCAACACCGGCGAAGTCCCGATGCGCCAGCGGGATGTAAACCCCTTCATCGACAGCCTGCGGGCCGACGGCCTCCTCGTCGCCACCATCCAGACCCACTGGCTGTTCGACCGGCCGCGTCTGATATCCGTCCACTTCGAAAACATCGGCGACCCGATCGGCTTCGCCGAAGCGGTGGCCAACGCGTTTACCGTGCTGGCCGGCCGCGCGGATGAAGAACCCGGGTAACGCTCCCCCAAACGTGAAGCCCTCCGGCAAATGCCGGAGGGCTTTAAAAATTTCCCCTACCCCAATATCCTCTTCACCGCGGCGTCCGCGTCCTCCCACTCCCCGCTGTACGGGTCGTAGGTGCAGTACCACGGCTTCGCGGTCAAACCGCCGTCCAGCGTATCCGGGCGGCAGTCGTGGCAGGCATAGCGGAACTCGCAGTCCCGGCAGCCCTCCACCTTGTCCTTGTTCATCCCGCAGATATCCCGCTTCAGCAGCGCCTTCAGCCCCGTATCCCGCAGGCTGCCGTGGCTGATCCGCCGCTCCATCACGCACGGGTAAACCTCCAGCGCCGGCGAAATGCACACATCGCGGCCGAAGCAATTGTGGCGGGCCAGCGCCCGTTCCACCGTCTTCCTCTGGAGCGGCCAGCGGAACATCTCCTTCGTCGTCAGCCGCCGCTTCACCAGCTCCGCGTCCAGCAGGCCGATATTGCCGCGCCCCGTCAGGCGGACGACATCGCTCCCCTCGTCGAGGTTGTAGGCATCGGTGTTCTTCTCGCCCAGCGAAATCCCCGTCATGCGGATGCAGGCCGTCCGGCAGGGCACCCCGTGCTCCTTCAGCAGCGCCACCGCCGCCGCCGTCCGCGCGTGCGAGCCCGCGCCCTTCGTCACCTTATCGTGCTCCGCCGCGTCGTACGAATACACCGACACCGCCACGTTGATCCCGTGGGCCTTGAAAAACTCGCACCACGCCTTATCGATCAGCGTGCCGTTCGTGAACACCTCGAAAAACTTGAACTGCCCGGCGGCGTACTCAGCCATCCGGCGGAAATCGGGATGCGCCATCGGCTCACCGCCGATCAGCTGCACCTTTTTTATCCCCGCCGCCTTCACCTCGGCCACCGCGCGCCCGAAGTCGGCGAAGCTCATGTCCCGGCCCTCGCCGGCCTTGGCGTTCTCGTAGCAGTGCAGGCACCGCAGGTTGCAGCGGTCGGTTATCACCAGCCAGGCGAAGCTCGGTTTCACCGCCGGCCCCGTCCGCTTGCGCACCGGTCCCTGTCCCGCCGGGCCGAGGATGCCGGCTTCCGCCAGCTCGTCCCTCACCGCCGCTTCCTCGGCGTCCAGCGCCAGACCGCGCGCGTGCTTTACGGCCACCTCGCCGGCCTGCTCCGATACCCGGTAAAGCTTGCCGCCGGCCAAGTCGTAAATGCAATGCTTATGCGCGCCCTTCACCAGCAGCAGATCCTTGCTGAGGGCTACCGTCTTCCTCATCCTCTGTTCACCGCCATTAAATAATCCTTCGTCAGCCGTCAGGCCGGGCGTCAGGTCGGCCTACCCCTGCGGCGACGGGAATGGCCCGCAGAAATCCGCTCCCGCTTTTCCCTGCAGCGCCTGCGACTTCCCGCAGGTCACCTTCTCTTTCGGCTCGCACGGCGTCGCCGTCGGCATGCAGCCCACTTTCCCCTTCGGCTCGCACGGCGACCAGGACGGCTGGCATCCGATGTTTTTCCCGCCCGACACCTTGTCCAGGCTCTCGTCCGTCAGCTTCTCCACGCTCTTGCCCTTCTCTTCGCCACAGGAGCCCTTCTTGTTACAGGTCATTTTCTTTCTCCTCCTTCACATATTGTTGCCGGCCGTTCGCCGCCGGCTATTCACGCGGCGGACACCAGGGCGGTGTTAACGGCTTGCAGGCCGAGCGAGACGGGTCGCACATAACCGCCGGCCAGCAATTTTTGTCGGGGGCACCCTTTTTCTCCGCGCCTCCCGACACCTTGTCGAGCTGCTCGTCGGTCATCTTTTCAACGTTCTTGGCCTTCTCTTCCTTGCCGGGACCCTTATCGCCGGTCATCGGTTCCCCATCCCCTCGTCACGTTATTGGCGGCCGTTTCATGCTAGCAACCTCGCTGGGCTCCCTAGTCCTGCTTGGGATGGCACCCGCCGGTCGGCCCGCACCAGTGAATCTCCGGCGCCGCCTTATGCGGCTCGCACTGCGGCGGCCACGACGGCTTGCAGCCCACCTTCCCCTCGGTCCGCTTCTCATGCTGGGGCTGGCAGATCAGGCAGATCTTCCCGCCCGACACCTTGTCCAGCTTCTCGTCCGTCAGCTTCTCGACATTCCCGGCCTTCTCTTTTGTGTCGGCGCCCTTCTTGTCTGTAGCCATTCTCTTCACTCCTCGCTTTTTTCCCTCTTCACCCGTCCCGTCGCTTAACAAATCCTTTTTCTTCCTTCTTCGACAAAACCTCCCTATCTCCTGCAAAAAATATAACCTACGGTAATTTTTTTTGCAAAAGATATCCTCCAGTATTAACCGGAGGTTTTATTAAGCAACGCTATTATCCTCTTGCGGCGCGTTAATTCCACCCGCTCTCTCCGGGCCTTATCGCCAGGCCGCCGGCACGCAGCCGCCCTTCCGCAAGGGCTCGCACGGCGGAGCATTAGCCGACGGCACGCAGACGAAACTTGACAAGACATAGCCATGCTCAAAATCGTATCGCACCATCCCTGGCTCGCAGCGGCTGTGCCCGCCCGAAACCTCGGTAAGCTTCTCATCCGTCAGCTGCTCCACGTTCCTGGTCTTCTCTTCCTTGCCGGAGCCGTCCTTATTGCCCGTCATCCTGCCGCTCCTCCGTTATTGTTCTCCTCAGCGGGCCCGCACCACCGCGCACTCCGGCCCCGGCCCACACTGCTCGCGCTTCGGCGGTGGCGGCGGCGGCGCGCACTGCTCCGGCTGGCAAGGCCTGTCCTGTCGGTTCACTATCCCGCCCGACACCCTGGTAAGCTTCTCATCCGTAAGCTGCTCCACACTCTTTTCCGGTTCGCCTTTGCCCGCCTTCTTGCCGGCGCGCTTCTTCGCCTCGGTCAAATCCGTTCCTCCCCCTTTGCCGCAATCCTTTTTCTTCCTCTTTCGACAAAACTTGCCTATCTCCTGCCATAAATATAACCAACAGCAAAAATATTTACGAAAAAAAGCCTCCGTTTTTAACCGGAGGCTTTACGACTGTCATCTTATGTCATTTATCAGTCTTGGCGTCACGCTCGCCCTTTTCTGGCCGGCCGTCAGCCTCTTGCGCCCTCCGCCCCCCATGCGCCTTATATCGGCCGCCGCAAAGGATTTTCCCGCCGCGCAAAAAAACAAGACCTCCGCCTATCGGGCGGAAGCCTCGGTCTCATCTATATGGTGCGGGCGAAGGGACTTGAACCCCCACGGTTTTACCCAACGGATCCTAAGTCCGTCGCGTCTGCCAGTTCCGCCACGCCCGCATGTCCAAACATAGAAAATGGTGACCCACGATGGACTCGAACCATCGACACCCTGATTAAAAGTCAGGTGCTCTACCGACTGAGCTAGTGGGTCACATTAGTGGCAGGGGCGGCTGGACTCGAACCAACGCATGACGGAGTCAAAGTCCGTTGCCTTACCGACTTGGCTACGCCCCTGTGTATTGATTTAGTGGGGTGACTGGAGGGGCTCGAACCCTCGCATAACGGATCCACAATCCGCCGTGTTAACCGCTTCACCACAGCCACCATAAGTGCCGGCAGCCCCTGCTGCGACAGAATATATTCTATCATGGGGGTACCCTTATGTCAATAAGGTTGACAGCTAAAAATAAATGGAATTAATGGGGACTTTTGGAATAAATTTCGCTCACTTTCCGACGAAATATTTTCACAACTGGCAGGATTTGTAAATTTTTACTCGAATGTAAATATTTGCCATAAAAATATCACAGGAGGATAATCACCGATGAAAAATCCGCTCCGCACCCGTATCCTGGCGATCCTGCTCGCGGCCCTCTTCACCGCCGCCCTGCCCTGCGCCGCCCTCGCCGCCGAGCGCCCCCCCCAGCGCATCCCCGCCGGCATCTTCAACCTCTTCCTCAGCGACGAACTTCAGGGCCCCCTTCAAGGTCCGGTCAAAAAAGTCACCGTCAAAAGTGGCGAATCTTACTGGTCCGCCTCTTTCGCCCACGACGGCAAGCCCCTGAGCCGCGAACAATTCATCCCCGGCTTCACCAACGAAGAAATCGCCTACGAAGCCGGCCGCCCCGTCAAACGGATCGAAAACGCCGGCGACAAGCAGGTCGTCTACTTCGTCCGCTACGACCCAGCCGGCCGCACCTTCAAACTCCTCGTCCCGACCCTCGGCGGCAAAATGGCCGAGCTGGGCGCCGGAACGATGGACGCCAACGGCCTGGTCACCGCCAAAACCGTCCGCTACGCCGAAGGCGTCCTATACGAAGCAGCCTACGAATACAGCCCCGCCGGCCTCGTCGCCCGCGAATCGTCGCGGCTTACCAAGCGCGGCACAATAAACATCGAACGCGCCTACGACAAAAGCGGCCGCATCCTGAGCCGCCTGACCGTAAACTCTCCCCAGCCCGACGGCCAGCCGAACGCAGAAAGCCAGAACAAGCTCGAATACCGCTACGATCTCAGGGGGCGGCTCACCGACGCCTTCTACCAGTCCGACAAACCCGCCACCACCGTCACCCTCTCCATCCAGGGCGAATACGACAAGCGGGGCAACTGGACCAGGCTCGTCATGACCCGCCGCGACGCCAACGGCCAGGCGTCCGCCCAGACATTCACCCAGGAAATCGAATACTACTAACCTTCTCGGCCGTTGATAAGCACCCATCTGCTGCGTTGTTCCTGACGTTCTGTGTTCGAGGCTCTGTCAGCGCATTATGCCAGGTGCATACCGCCTGCTACGATCAGTGCACGAGCCGCTTGCTAGCGTACGTACCGAGTACGCGGCCGGACGCTTTCGCCATCCTTGGCGCGTCCGGCACTAGGCCCGTCCGGGGCCGTCGTCGCTGCGCGTCCTCGGAGCCGCCTTGCATCTGGGCGCTTCTGAACGGCCTTTGCCTATCTCCAAAACCGCCCTCTACCCCCCATTAAAAAAGCTTCGCCCGCGGCGAAGCTTTTTTAGTTATCCCTGCCTAATCCGCCGGGGCACTACCGCCCCGGTACCTTATCACCTGATCGATCGTCATCTGAGCCAGCGCCAGATTCGGCACCCGCTCGGCGATCCAGCGGCGCCACAGCTCCATCAGCTCAGCCTCCCCGGCCCGACGGGCCCCCGGATTCGCCGCGAAAAAGCACTCCAACTCGCCCTCGGCAAAATTGTCGATCAACATCCACACCCCGCTTAGCAATCAACTACGCGGGGTAATTATACCATATATTTCCAAAAAATTCCACTTATTTTACACAATTTTCCATAAAAATTCCGACCTGGCTAGCTCTGTTTGAGAGCCTGGTCGAGCATCGTCTGGGTTATCCAGCGGTAATAAGCCTCGCCGCACCGGTCGCAGCAGTAAAGGTTCCAGCCGTGAACCGGCTGCTTGCCCACCAGATGGGCGATTCCTCCGCACTCATGCCTCACTCTGAACATCGTTCCTACCTCGCTCCGTCATTATCCTGCTCCCCTTTCGCCGCCTTCGCGGCGAAAGACAAACACTCCAGCCCGGAAGCATCCTTCGTCACCAGGCACGGAGCGGCCTTGCTCTTGAACCCCATCGCCCTGCAGCCATAGGGAAAGTCCCTGTCCCACGTCACGTAATAATGACGGCACATAAGACACAGCGGTTTCGCTGGCGGCATCGCGCATCCTCCGGGAACCGTATAAAATCGTGTCAACTTATATTATACCAGCATTACTGTCCGCTAGGAAAACTTTTTCCGGCTCACCTCTCCACAAACCACTTCCCCTCGTCGCAGAACAAATATATCTCCTTGCCCCGTATCCGGCAGGTATACCTCACCCCCAGGCCGCCGCCCTTTAAGGACGGCGCCTGCCGCACATCCGTCACCCTGTCCACCTCATACCGCCGGCCATCGGTCCACGTAACCAGGAGCGGCCTTATCCGGCCGCCCTCGTCGTGCTCCGCCGTCACCTTCACGAACGTCTTGCCCATATAACCCCTCACCTACCGGAAGAATGATATCGGATGAATCACATGGTCATCCTTGGGATTGAACCCCGTCAAAGCGCGATCCTGGAGCATCGCGCAGCGCTGCACGCTGTAAGGCCCGAACCGCTGCCTTATGCCGTCCACCGTCCTCTCCAGCGCCTCCCTGTCCGCCGCGTCCGCCGCGAACAGGTCGAGCTGCGTCAGGCTGTCCGCCGTCACCAGCTCCGCGCCGCGGACACCGATGCTGCGGATCGGCTTCTCCCAGCCGTAGTGCTCCCGGAAAAGTCCCATCGCCCGCGCGGCGATCTCCGACGAAACACAGGTCGGCGCCGTCAGCTTACCCTGGCGCTCGAAAGAGAACAGCTCCGCGTCCCGCACGCTCACCGCCACCGTCCGGCACTTCAGCCCGTGCCGCCTTAGGCGCGCAGCCACGCTCTCCGCCAGCACGAACACGATCAGCCTCACATCCTCCTCCGAAAGCAGATCGCGCGGCGTCGTCGTGCTGTTGCCCACCGACTTTATAAAGCCCTCCTCGCCGCTGCGGCGCACCGGCGAATCGTCCAGCCCGTTGGCGAAATGCCACAGCGTCTCCCCCCACACCCCCAGCAGCAGGCGGAGAGCCTTCACCTCGCGTCCCGCCAAATCGCCGATCGTATAAACCGCCCTGTTCGCCAGCCTGCTTTTCGTAGAGCGCCCCACATACAGCAGCTCCCCCACCGGCAGCGGCCACACCAGCTCGCGGAAATTTCCCGCCGTTATCGCCGTCGTCGCGTCCGGCTTCTTCATATCGCTGCCCAGTTTGGCGAAAATCTTGTTGAACGACACACCCACCGACGCCGTCACCCCCAGCTCCTCGCGCAGCCGGCGGCGGATGGCGTCCGCGATCGCCGCCCCGTCGCCGAACAGGCGCACCGAGCCGCTCACATCCAGCCACGCCTCGTCGATCCCGAAAGCCTCGATCTGATCGGTATAATCGGCGTAAATCGCCCGCGCCAGCCGCGAAAAACGCAGATACTTACGGAAATCCGGCGGCAGGCACACCAGTCCGGGGCATTTCTGCTTCGCCTGCCAGATAACCTCCCCCGTCTTCACCCCGCACCCCTTGGCCAGATTATTCTTCGCCAGGATGATGCCGTGCCGCGCCGCCACATCCCCGGTTACCGCCACCGGCAGCCCGCGCAGCTCAGGCCGGTACAGGCACTCCACCGACGCGTAGAAATTATTCAGATCGACATGCAGCACCGTCCTGGCCAAACCCTCACCGCCTACACCAAACGCATGTTCGTATTTTTAGTATAACGGCGGACAAGTATGCGTGTAAAGAGGGGTAATTACTGGAAACGCCTGTTCGCCGAACCGGCACAAAAAAGCAGGCCCGCTAGGCCTGCCTTCTAGCCATACCTTCCCGTCCGCAAAAAATCCCCGCCCCCGCGCCGCCATGCCCTTAGTCCCATATACGCCACGATGCAGACGCCGGCCGCCTCGGGAACAAAAACGGCAGGATCGTTATAGAAATTATCGGCCACCCCCGCGAGCCAGTCGGCCGACCCGTCAGGCTCGAACGCCAAGCCCCGCAGCGGCCAGAAGAAAGACCGCGGATAAACCCACATCGAATCAAGCAGATCGTGAACCAGCACCGCCCCGCCGAACGCCAGCACGCCGGTCCCTCTGCCCCTCGCCCGCCTGTAAACCCCCACCGCCAGCAGCACCAACGCCACCAGCAGCGTATGCGTGAAAAAGCGGCCGCTCGGCACGCCGGAGAACAACATGAAAGCAGGCTTATCGATCACATCAGGAAACAGCGACCCCGCGATCACCAGCCGGTAATCCAGCCGCGCCCCCGTTCCCCTCTCGACCAGCCTCGCAGCCGCCGCCGTAAGCCCCACATGCCCGAAAAAAACCATTCTCCTCCGCTCCCCCGCCGGTACCCCAAAGTCCCACCCGTTTCGGCTTACTTCTTGCGTTTTTTTCCGGTACCAGCCGCCACTATATTACGGGAAAGCGTTTCCACCACCCTTTCCTGAGAAAACGGTTTCAAGATAAAATCATCAATCCCCATGTTGACCAAATCTATAACAGTATTGGCTTCACCGAAACTGCTGCACATCACGATCCGCGCGTTAGGCTGAATCTGTCTGGCTTCCTTAAAAACGGCGATGCCGTCGACCCCTTCCATAACAATATCCAATATGAGGAGGTCAAAGGTATATGAGTTAAGTTTACGCAAAGCTTCAGCGCCGTTATGAGCTTCAACGATTTCACTTTCCTGGAGGCCCAGTGACAACAAATGCTTTATAAGGATTTTCCGCATTACATCCGAATCATCCAACACCAGAACCCGCATCGTCATCCCTCCACCCACCGGCAATATTCCGCGGCTATAACAACCTATTTCGCCCGGCGATAAAAAGCATACGTAAGCGCGTCGCTCGTGCCCGCCAGCTTCCCGTCGGTGACTTTTGCGACAAATAGCATATGGGTACCGACATCGGTAGTTTTATCCGGCAGAACCTCCGCCTCCAGATACCCCAGGCAGTTTTTCAATACCGGGCAGCCGTTCTTGCCGGGAAGGTATTTAACCGCGGCAAACTTATCGGCGGTGCGGCCGGATTGGTAGCCGAATATCCTCACCATATCGCGCTGGTCCTGGGCGAGAATGGATACCGCCACTTTGCCGCTGGCCAAAATAAAATCGGTCGTCAGGTTAAGCTTATTCAGACACAGGGCGATTTGCGGCGGCTTGGCGGTAACCTGAAACACGGCGTTTGCTATCTGTCCGTTTATTTTCCCCTCCTTCGTCGACGAAACGACGTACAAACCGTAGGACACGGCGTCCAGGGCGGCATTGACCGTTCCCTCGTCGGTCGCCAGGATAGCCTCCGCGGTAAGTTCGGCGACTTCATCGACCAACAGTATAAACTTGTCTTTACCCTCGTTGCAAACAGGACAAACGTCCGGCGGCTCATCACCTGCATGAATATAATCGCACACCGTGCATTTCCAGCGTCTGGCCGTCGCTGCCCCCTCGGGCGCGTCGGCCTGCAGGCTGAACTCCTCCGGCCCGACACCGCATACCGGACACACGTCGGGCGGATTATCCCCTTCATGTACATAGCCGCAAACATTGCAAACCCACTTTTTCACAATACCCGCCTCCGCGCTGAAAATATGCCGTGACTTGTGGCTTTTTTATTACGCACTTCTTCAATTATGATTAACCAAAATCCTGCAATCGATAAGGATTCACCCTGCACCTTTGCGCCCGGCGCTCCCGTCCGCGCTAAAGTCTCCCCCCATACGCGGTTATTTTTACAAGACACCCGCCAATCCCGGCCCATTTTGTGGTATAATAAAGCACATCGCAGCAAAAACAACAATCTCAATTTACGGAGGAAACGACATTGGTAAAAATATACCCTACAAGATTCTTTATCGAAAGTGCGGATAAGACCGAACAATTATGGCTGTGGATAAACGAAAAGATAAAGGACACCAAAATCAGTCAAGTCGTACCGCTCCAGATGGAAAACCACTCCACCAAAGACTCTCATATCCTCAAAGGGCTGATCGAAGTGCACAGCAACGAAAATGTAAGCACGAAAGAGCTTGACAGCATTTTAAAGCCGCTGCCAAGTTTCATCCACCATATATATTTCACCTTTCAGTAATAAAAAGGAAAACCTTTCTATCACAACGGCTCCGCCTTATTTGCCCCCCGCATAGCGGGGGGTATTCGCTGACGCAAGAAAAAAGCAACCCTAATCAGGGTTGCTTTTCATATGGCCTGGAGGCCCGGCAAGGCGAGCCGCACACGCGTAGGCGGCACGCCCCGTTTTAGAACGAATAACTGACCGTGGCCTCGAACGAAGTGTTTTTCTGCCCGCCGTTGATGGTTTTCTGGTCTTTGAAGACCAGCTCCAGGCCGGCATTATCGCTCAGCTTGCGATTGATCGCGTAATGGATGCCGCGGTTGTTGGCGTCATACTCGCTCTGGCCGCCCATCGAGCCGAACTCTTCCACCCTAAAGCCGGTGATCGCCGCGAAAGTTTTGTCATCGAAATCGTATCCCAAGACAACAGCGTACGCTTTGTTATCGGTATTGCCGCTTGCCTTGGTGTATTCCGCCGTCAGGCTGCTCTTGCCGAACTTGTACGTACCGTCCACCGCCCAGTGATTGGTGCTCTCCGTTTCCCCCCGGAAACGCCCCAGCGTAACGCCCCAATTAAAACTCTCCGTAGGCTTAAAACCGGTCCTGATGGCGTAAATCTTGTTCTTATACGACCCGGCGGCGTTATCCTCCCGCGCCGCCAGCGCCGTTATATCCGCCACGCCGACGGTGCCGGCAACGGTAAGGCCGTCCACGAAGACCTTCTTGCCGATGTTGGTATCGGGCCGGTGGTACAGCAGGGTGGTCGCGCCGACGCCGACATCCTGGCGGCCGAGTTTATAGGTCAATTTATCTGTCTTATAATTTAGCCCGAACTGATCGAGCGCGGCCACCGATTTTTTATTCTCGCCATAAACTTCGGGAGAAATATTAAAATCGGCCAGCAACGGGTTGGTCACACTCTGGGCGCCGAGGCGGGCGTACAGCGACCAGCCGCCCCCCAACTCCGCCTCGCCAAGCAATTTAAGCGTATAGATCGAGCCGGACGCGGCCGGATCGCCGTCGGCGGTATCTCGCTGATACTTGACCGCCACATCGCCGCTGAGCTTAACCGGCGCCGCCAAAGCCACCGGCGCCGTCGCCATAATCATCCCCGCCACCATAACCGACACCGTCTTTTTCATTACAACACCTCTTGATCAAATTTTCTATTTATCACCGTCGTATTTAATAAAAGCTCTATTGCGGCCGGCTCTTCGCACCGCACCGGCAACTCCCGCCCGCTTCCCGGCAAGCGCTGCCGCAGGCGCAGCCACTCTTGCCGCCGACACCGCGCCAGACGACATATGCCACATAACCAAGAGCCGCCGCGCCGACGCCGGTCAAAATTACCGCCTCCATCTTCGCACCCCCTCCGTCAAATTCAATTGGCAAGACACTTGCTCGCCTTCAGCTTTTCCTCGACAGCGCACCAGGAACGTTTGGCGAACACTACCGGTATCGACCGCGATTTGGCCACCGTCTTCACATTCTGGGCCGTGCCGTGATTGACATAGTCGGTCAGCACCAGGACAAAAGCGGTAGCCTTGGGCAAACTGATTTTGTTCCTTTCGAGCGCTTTCCGGCCGGAAATATGCACCAGCTCCGTCACTCCCATGGAGTAAAGGTTCTTCTCGATTCCGCCCAGGTAGTCTCCGCCGACGATCACAACAGACATATGACCCTCCTGTTTCACGAAAATAGGCGCTTTTTATAAGCCCCCTCGCGTATATCCTGGAAATGCCGCTTCCCCCCCGCCGTCAGGACGTCTCAATCTCGATCAGGGCGGCCTCCGTCTTGCGCAAGGAAAGATTAAAGTTCTTAACCTTGACCTCCATCGGGTCGCCCAGCGGGGCAAACTCTTGCACCCGCACCGCGGTGCCGGCGACAAGCCCCATATCCACAATCCGGCGCTTCACCGCCCGCTCCCCTGCACCTTCGTCACCACGCCCGCCTCGCCGGGCCCCAGCTGGTCGAATGTTTTCATCATATTAGTCCTCCTTATACCCCTTATGTTTTTGATAATAGTTCTCATTTATCCGGCAAAATAAAAACCCTTTCGCAAGGATAAAGCGCCTTTGTCTTCGTTTGCGGCCGCGCTCCGCCCAATCCGCGCCCCATCGGCGCCGGCGGCCGAATACGTTTTATAAACACTCGCGGCAGATGCCGTATAGCTCCAGCCGGGAATGAAAAATCCGGAAAATATTCTTTTGAGCCATTTTGCTCTGCAGCTCTTTTAATTCCGGATCCATGCCCTCGACCAGTCACCCGTACAGATGATATTGATTATCATTATCATCTGTATTATATCCGTCCCTTCTCTCCGCTGTCAATATTTTCAGCAAAAATAGTTACAAAATTCTCCGGGGCAAAAACGCACCCGCAAATTTGCCGCAGCGACTCTGGCAGGAAGATCCGTTTTATGCAAAGAATAAAAGAATAGGTTGTCAGTATCAGCAAAAAGGAGGCGTATAAGATGAGTCAGAACCTTAAAGACTCCAAAACAGCGGCCAACCTCATGACAGCTTTTGCCGGCGAATCGATGGCCAGGAATAAGTATACATACTTTGCCGGCGTTGCCAAGAAAGAGGGCTACGAAGCCATCGCGGCAACTTTCCTGGAGACGGCCGACAACGAAGCCGCCCACGCCAAAATCTGGTTTAACCTCTTGCAGGGCATCGGCGACACCAAGGCCAACCTCAAAAAAGCGGCCGAGGGCGAGCACGAGGAATGGACCTGCATGTACAAAGAGTTTGCCGAAACGGCGGAAGCGGAGGGTTTTACCGAAATCGCCGCCTTGTTCAGACGGGTGGGCGCTATCGAAAAAGAGCACGAAGAACGCTACAAAACCCTGCTCAGGAATGTGGAAAACGCGACCGTTTTCAGCCGCGAAAGCAAACAACTCTGGCAATGCCGGGTATGCGGACACCGTTTCGAAAGCCCCAACGCCCCCCTGGCGTGCCCGACCTGCAAGCATCCTCAGGCTTTCTTCGAATTAGCCAGAACCAACCTCTAGAGACTGGCCGGCAAACTTTCCACAACTGCGGCACAAAGCCAGGCGGCGGGATTACTCCCGGCCCGCTTGGCTTTTCCGTTTCAGCAAGTGACAGATAAACGCAGACGTCGCCCTGCCGCTATTTCCTTTCCACCGGACTCACCGCTTTGACAAAATACTTTTCCTCGTCATCTATTACTTCTTGCACCTCATAGCCGGCGGCAATAAGCATAGCGGCCACCGCCGCCCCTTCCGGCAGGCGGTCTTCGGTCACCACCCGGCTGCTTTTATGGATGGCGTTCACGGCGGCCCGCGACATATCGTGCATGATGACCAGCGACCCGCCCGGTTTCAGCAGGCTGCGCATTCTCGCCACGAACCGCGGCTTGTCGCCCGCATGGGGAAAGAAGTTGAAACAAAAAGCGGCGTCGTATAATGTTCCCGGCTCGAAAGACCAGATGTCGCCGGCGATGCAGGCTATATTGTCGCGCCGGCCGATCCTGGCCCGCGCTTTCGCCACCATATTCTCGGCAAAGTCGATTGCGGTTATGCTGCCCGCCTCGCCGACCGCGGCCAACAAATGCGGCAGCAGTACCCCGGTGCCGCAGCCGATATCGAGCACGGCCTCCCCCGGCTCCAGACCGGCCAGACGAACCAGGCCGGCGATTTTTTGGTCGTCGGCCGCCCGCATACCGTCCCACTGCTCGGCCAGGTCGTTGAAGAAGTCTTTTCCCCGTTCGCTCATGCTTTCCCCCGCTTATATTTTTTGATTGCAGGCCACGCTGACCAGCCGCCCGGCCCTGGGATAATTATACTGCTCCATATAGTTCTTGTTGAAAAGATTGTCGAGGTAGAGGCCGATGGCCCGTTTGGCGTCGTTGACGCTACTGGCCGGTTCGCCGGCATACGCGGCCGAGACTCCCGGCTATGACATGGAGGAGATCCGAAATGTTGCTGCCAGTCTTCGGACTAAGAGCGGCACCAGCATCAGCTGAGCGGTTATGCCCGGCAACCCGGTGAGCACCGCGCCGGTAATAAAGACGAGCGGATTAATCTTGGCGCCAAACAGCTCAACCAGCGCGAAGGCGCCGCTGGCGGCCGCCAGCCTGCCAGCCGTCATGGCCGTTATCAACGAAAGCCAGATACTCAGTTGGCGGTTGCGGTAAAGCCACCCGCCGATTGCCCCATAAACCGACAGCTCGACAGCCATGATCGGCAGGACGGGAATAGGCGGCATTCCGGTCGACAGGCCGCTGATCAGCGGCGAGAGCAGCCCGACGCAGAAACCGCAGTATGGCCCGAGCAAAAAGCCGGCGAGCAGGGCGGGAATATGCATCGGCAAAAAGATCGACCCTGCCGCCCCCACCATGTGAAAAGCCATCGGCAGCAGCACCCCCAGCGCCACCAAAACTGAGCTAGCGACCAATTTAAAAGTCTTCGTCACGGCATCACTCCCTGCGAAATTGGGAATAAGGCTGCTGCCCCAGATAAAAGTTCCATTGTCAGCCTCCGTAGTTATCGAAAAAGATTCTGCGGCAACAAAAAAGCCATGAAAAGCCTACCCTTCATGGGGGAAGCCCTTCATGGCGCATGTCGCAATACTCGCTAATTGTCGACCGGAGCGAACCTTCAGGTATAGTGGCAGGCGTCGTGCTTGCCGTTAATTCCAGCGTTTACCTTTAACCATTCTACTTTAAACCCGTACCCCTGTCAATATAAAGCAAAAACCGCAAAGGCCATAAGCCCTTGCGGTTCCTGTCTTCAAATGGCGACCCCGGCAGGATTCGAACCTGCGACCTTTTGATTCGTAGTCAAACGCTCTATCCAGCTGAGCTACGGAGTCATATCGCCGGACACCTCAATCGCTGTCCACTCGTATATTATATCTGGACGGACAGGCAATGTCAACACAGTAAATGCTGGTATTTCCTGCCTTTGATAAGCTCGGCAAATACTGCTGCAAAACAAGCGGATACATAGTAAAATAAATAATATGTCACCGGCCCCAAAATACAAAACCGAGGTGATCGCCATGCCGCACCGCACCCCGAAAATCGATACAGGCTTCGCCTCAGCCATCGGCTGCTATATCCTGTGGGGTTTCCTGCCCATCTACTGGAAATTCCTCGACCACATCCCCGCCCTCGACATCCTCGCCCACCGCATCATCTGGTCCTTCGTCTTCCTCGTCGGCCTGCTCGCCGTCACCGGCAAGCTCGGTCACGCCCGCCGCGAAGCCGCCGCCATCCTCGCCGACAGGAAAAAGGTCGCCGGCGTGCTCGCCGCCACCGTCCTCATCACGATAAACTGGTTAGTCTACATCTGGGCGGTCAACGACAGCCGCATCCTCGAAACAAGCCTCGGCTACTACATAAACCCCCTCGTCAGCGTCCTCCTCGGCATCCTCGTCCTCAAAGAGCGACTCACCGTCCCCCAGACAATCGCCGTAGCGCTGGCCGCCCTCGGCGTGCTCAACCAGGCCGTCAACGTCGGCGGCCTCCCCTGGGTATCCCTCTCCTTGGCCGTCAGCTTCGGCCTCTACGGCCTCTGCAAAAAAATGCTCGGCATCGGCGCCATCACCGGCATCACCCTCGAAACCCTCCTCCTCTCGCCGGCCTTCCTCGCCTACCTCGCCTGGATGCAAAGCCAGGGCCGCGGCGTCCTCACCCCCGACCAGCCCGTCACCGCCCTCCTCCTCCTCGGCACCGGGATAACCACCGCCATCCCGCTCCTCCTCTTCGCCAACGCCGCCAACCGCATCCCCCTCACCGTCCTCGGCTTCATCCAGTACCTCTCGCCCACCATCGCCCTCTTCGTCGGCATCTTCATCTACCACGAGCCCTTTTCCGCCAGCCACCTCCTCTCCTTCGCCTGCATCTGGGCGGCGCTGGCCGTCTTCTCCCTCGCCCCGGCCAAGCAGCCCGCTCGGCGTCAGCCGCCCCTCGCCGAAGCCCGTGAAACCGCAAAATAACATCCCGGCAAAAACAAAACCCCCGGAGCGAAAAACGCTTCGGGGGGTTGATTTTAGGCCGGCTTCGGTGGCGGCGCCGGGTGCGTCCACCTATTTAATTCCGTTGCGCCGTTCCGTACGCACCTGGCCAACTTGTCTCTATCCGCCGACATACATACGGTCGGTTTTCAAAATATGGCTCACGAGCCAGTCGGCAAAGAACTCCAACAACTCGGACAAATACTCTTCTTGATTGGCGTCGACCGAATTCAGATCGACGTTACTGATCTTTTCGATGAAATCGCTATGCTGAACATTATGAGACAGCAGCTTAGGGTAATTAATACTGGCCATATATTGCTCTTCCTGGCTGAAGTGCGTAACCGTATAATCCCTTAACTCGTCCAATATCTCCATAATTTGATCATACTTGTCTGTCCGCAGTTCATTTTTCAAAAGATCGTACGCTTTATTGGCGACAGCGAATAAATTCCGGTGCTGCTCATCGATGTCTTTTAGCCCCAGGCGATACTCTTCCGACCATTTAATCATATCATGGTCCCCTTTCTCCTCTGTGAAATAAGGTGTAACAGCCTACATATAATTTCATTCGGCTTCTAATTGTTTAAATCCTTTCCCAAGCCCCCGGATCGCTCCGGGAGCTTTTCCTACTTTATCACCCACGCGCCTTCCGCCAAGCCTATCCAGGTATTGTCGAAAGGCATGTCGGCTTTATCCACGGCCAATATTTCGATCCCCCCGCGGCACGCCCTGACCTCCAGATCATTCCCCGATTTCCCGCCCACCGCAGCGTGGCTTATGCTGAAACTCCCGTCACCCGTCCGGACCGTCCATTGCCCCTTGGCCTTAAGCTTCGGCGGATTAAGATACTCCTGCCATTTCCCTTTCTCAAGCTTCCGGGTATATACGCTCACATACTTATCCTCAGGTCCGTAATGCTTTTCCGCGATCACCAGCAAAAGACTGCTCCCGGAACCGACTATCCCGGAAAATACGATAGCCCCTGTATTGGCTCCCTGGCTCAGCGTATGCACCCTTTCCGCCGAGATCGCCCTGTCACCCCTTCTGGTCTGGGAAAAAACGCTCGCCATCGCCCCCGTGTCCATCTCATTCGGACGCAAAACTACAAGCCGGTATTGCCTCTCGCCGGCGCCGGCCCAATTGCCGAAATCCAGCGCGAACCGCCCGTCGTCGCCCAGAATATCTCCCGGAGTCGCCTTGAGGCTTTCCTCTTCCCGCAGCACAGCGAGCAAAGCCGCATTTATCCTCTTCCCGGCGTCGTACCCCTCCTGCGGCCGCAGCGGCCCCTGATAACCGCTCAATTCCGCCCTAAATGCTTCGACCTTGGGGGAAAACGCATCGCCCGCCAGGGCTTTACCGGGGAATACGTTACCGAGGGATAATACGGCAATGAGCAAAACAAGCGATAAATAAGCCCGGAATCCGGCAAACATGATTATCCCATCCTAAAAGATATTTTCAGCTGCAATAAAAGCCATATCCCCCAATTCCATGCCCCAAGCCATATTCCTTTAATCCTCACCTGATTACCACTTGTCCTCAAAACAACCTCCCGGCGAAGCAAAAACCCCCGAGCGAACTGCTGCGGGGGTGACTTTTATGGGCGGCTATGTTGGCGGTTCGGGTGCGCCCCACGCTGCTGCTGCGGACTTAGCTAGTATATCGCTTCGACAGTTTTCATCGCCAGGGTTAGGGCTTCGTTGACCGGAGTGGGAACACCCTGGCGTTTTCCCTCGGCTACGACTGCGCCGTTAATGGCATCGATTTCGGTTTTCCGCCGGTGCAACACGTCCTGAAGCATAGGAGACTGATAGTCTTTCATCGCTTCGGCGTACGCCAGCATCGCCTGGGCGCAGTTGGGGTAGAGGAGAGGTATATCTGCGGCGGTGGCCACAGCGGCGACTTCAGCGACGACAAGCCTGGACAGGCGTATAGCTTCGGGCCGCTGCAAAAAAAGTTTGTTGGACGTGCGGGTTAGGGCGGTAATTGCGTTAAGGCCGGCATGAATGGAAAGCTTACTCCATAAAAGCGAGGCACAGTTTTTTTCGACGACCACCGGCAGGCCGCATTTGGAGAATATTTTGGCGATCGCGGCTACTCGCGGGTCACTGGTGTTCGTCCAGGAAGCGATATGGGTTTCTCTTACGCCACTGCGAAAAACAAGGCCGGGTTCCAGAACGGCGGCGCCCATAAGGGTTGTGCCCACCAGTATCCTTTCGGCACCGAAGTGGTCGGCGAGAATCTCGGTGTTGCCAAGCCCATTTTGCAGAGTAAGGATAGTGGTGTCTGGCTTAACGAACAGTTCGGCCTGGATGGCGGCTTCGGTGGTCTGATGAGACTTGACGCATATGATAATTAGGTCAGCCGGGGGAACTTCGCTGGCGTTGGTTACGGCCCGCGGATTGGACTTAAACTCCTCGCCCGCGGCAATAAGGGAGAGACCGGCGGTATTGATCTTGACCACATGATCCTGCCAAGAATCGAGGAGACAGACATTTTCCCAGCCCCGGGACAGATAACTCCCGTATAGGCATCCCATGGCACCGGCGCCGACAATGACGATTTTCATGTTGCACCCCCTTTGCATTATTAATTAAATATATTAGATTGCGATTCCTTTTTGTGTAATTATTAACTTGCTTCAGTCCCCGCCTCCAGCCGCCCGAACCGCCCCTGGCCGCAAAAATAAGCAAATCCCCGAAACGCTTCGGGGATTTGCTTATTTTTGCGGGGCCGGCTTTGGCCTGCCAGATTTATCGGTGCCCGTTTATCTCCTGCCTTTGTTTAGCCCCCCCTAATTCACCGCCAGTATCCCGTGAAGCCTTTCCGTCAAAACCTCGGCAGGATCTTCCCCTTCGCCGGGGGTAACCACGGCGATATCGCCTAAAAGGACTTCCCCCTCGTCACTGACAGTACCGCCAGTCAGCGTAAACGGCTTATCATGAAACGCCCTTGCCATTTTGCCGGCGATCAGGTACGCCCGCTCGTCCTGCGCCTGGCCATAATTCGCCTTTGGCACCATGAACAACTTCCCCTTCACGAGGATGGCGGCGCCGGTTTTCCCCTCGACTACCGCGACCTTGCCGCCCGAGTAACCGGTCATACTCTTCGAAAAAGCAGCGACCCTGTCGGATGTTTTGGGATGATTGTTCGGATTGATGAGCCGGGCGAGGCCTTCCACCCATATCTCGCCATGTTCCTTACGTATTCTGGCCATGTTGGCGGCTCCCGCCCCGGGGTTGAACCCGGCCGCCACAGCGTAGTTGAAGGCATACTCGTCCGCTTCCCATTCCTGCCCCATCGTGAAAAATTCATTGTTTATGTAGTTGGCGGCCACCCCCGCGAGAATCTCGGAGGTCAAGTTGTCGTTTTTCTGGAGGAACAGATTCACTACCACACCCAGCCCCAGGAGCTTCTGGACGCCGGCGATATTATGCTTCGCCTCACCGTGACGCAGCTCATGGGCAAGAGTAAAGGCAACCTCATCATCCGTGAGCAGGTCAAAATTCCCCCGGTACATGCAGATTACCCTGCCGATGTCGCAGAAGGCGTTAAGTTCTTTGCCAGGGCTTATGTAAAGGGCATAGTTGCTCTTGATCTGCCCGTTGGCCCTAAGCTGGGAATAAAGGCGGCCGAGCCTTTCATTCAAGTCCGGGTCGGAGTCTACGCCCGTCTTCCGTTGGTCGATGGCGAGCTGTTGTTGTTGGTGGTTGTCGTTGATGTTTTGCAGTTGGCCGTTAATGTACGCGTAAGCCGCAGCGGCATACAAAAGGTTTTCCGCTGCCGAAGCGGCCTGTACAAGCCCAGGAGCGAAGCTAAAAAACATTACCAGACTAATTAAAGTTGAAACTACATACTTCTTAATTTTAACGCCCCCTTTTGCACGATTCGTCAGTTGTTTGCCAGCCATCCATAGAACGACTTATATATTTATCCATTTTTCGATAATTCTTTCATAACACCTCTAATACAAACCTGCCTAGTTATAATTTTCACCGTCTCAAATTCTGCAAAAACCATGCGCCACAGCAGGATTCACCGGCAAAAACGCGGAATACCCAGCCTTAAACCGAACCTGCGGAAAGGAAGACCCGCCATGCCGTCGTTCAAGCCCCGCAAACCGCATGTCGTCGCCGCGCTGTTATTCCTCTGCCTGTGCCTCCTCGCCGGCCCTGCGCTTGCCGCCCCGGAGCCGCCGCCCGGCTATTACCGCATTGTGCTGCTGGCCGACCCTCACCTGCCCTTCCGGGCAGCCCATGCGGCCGACCCTGGCAGGCAGAATAAAATCGTCGCCGCCAAAAACAAACTGATCGAAGACATCAACGCCTGGCAAGACGTCGGCGAGATCGTCGTCCTGGGCGATATCGCCGCCAGCCGCGGCACTGCGGACGAATACGCCTACGCCGCCGCCTATTTCGCCAAGCTCCGCGCGCCGCGCGTATTAATCACCGGCAATCACGACTATCTCTACCTCGACGAGCCGGACCGGAACGGCCGCAGCGTCCGCGGGGACGCCGCAGCCCGCGCCGACAAGCTGCGGCGCTTCAAAGAAACGTTCGGCCTGCCGGAATTATATTACACCCAAAAAGTCGGCGGATATCTGCTTATATTCCTGTCCGTGGACGCGCTCGACTCCCCCTGCCTCGCGCAGCTCTCCGACCGCCAGCTCAAGTGGCTGGACGGGGAGCTGAAAAAAGACCCCGCCGCGCCGACGATCATCTTCTGCCACGCCCCTCTGGCGGGGACGCTGGCGCAATATAACAAATCCGTCAACACCCCCAATTTTGTCGCTCAGCCCGAGCAGCCCCTCGCCGGCATAATCGCCGCCAACCCGCAAATCCTCCTGTGGGTCTCCGGGCACACCCACACCCCGGCCGACAACCCCTCGTTCGCCGCCGCGGTCAACCAGTTCGCCGGGCGGGTGACCAACATCCACAACACCGACCTGGACCGCGAGGGCATCTGGACAAACTCGCTCTTCCTCTACGCCGACAAAGTAACCGTCAGAACCTTCAACCACAGGAAAGGGATCTGGGTAGAAGAACTTGAGCGCACCGTCCCCCTCCCGCCGCCGTACAGGTAAACAATAATAGTGGTAATATGTAAAACTGCGTGGTAAACTATAATTATAATTAAATACACTCGTCCGAACGGAGGTCGCTTATGGCCAGAAAGGGGTACAGCGCGGGCGACGTGATCTATCTGGGCAGGCTCGACAACGGCAAGGTTTCCGTCCTGCCGGTGCTGCTTGTCACGCTCGTCAGCGTGAGTTTCGACGGTGAACTGTGGAAGGTGCGCAGCACGGAATCCGACGACGTGTATACCCATTTTATCCAGTATCCGGATGCAGACGACGACCCCGGCGAAGGCGGCCCCTTCGTAAACACCAGCCTCTCCTAGCCTCCGCAAAATAGCAAGCCCCCCGTCGCCGGGGGGCTTTTTCCGTGTTTTTTTACTTTTGCAGCACAGGGACCGTATTCGCCGCTCCCGGCATGACGGTGATGGTGAAATCCTTCTTGCCGAGCTTCTCCTTGGCGATGCGGTACGCTTCGTCCAGGCTGGTGACGGCGATCATGCCTGTGCCGTTGACGAAGTCGACATTTTCGGGCTTGGTGACGACGATCAGCGGCTGCTTTTGGGCGATGTCGGCGCACTTGTAAGCGACGAAGCCGGGGATGGTGAAATGGTTGCGGATAGCCATCTCGAAGTCCAGCATAACCTTGTGCTTGAACCAGTCGCTGAATTCCCGCGGCTCGTAGATATCGCGGCACTCCATGATGCAGATGATCGCCCCGCCCGGCTTGCAGGCCATAAAGGCGTTATCGATCGTCTTCGAGCCCTGGTAGAGGTTGATATCCTTCGGGAAACCGCCCGAGGAGGCGATAACCAGATCGGCCTGCGCCTTGATCGGCACGCCGTAAATCTCCTCCACCAGGTTGGTGCCGGCCTCCCACGCCTTGTACCAGTGTCCGGCGAAGAATTTCGCGAACTTGCCCTCCGGCGTGAAAACGGCGTTCAGCAGGAAATCGGGCTTGGCCAGCTCGGCCATGTCGCACATATCGTGGTGCATGTCGTTCGGCTCCAGCGAGCCCGACGCACACAGCGGATTCAGGCCCTTGCCGACCTCTTTGTTCATGCAGAACAGATGGTTGCCCTGGATGGTGCGGAAGCCGCTGATCGCCGGCATGATCGACTTGCGGCCGCCGCCGTAGCCGGCCATGAAGTGATAAACGATGCCGCCGGTGATGATCATCCTGTCCGCCTCGGCCAGGCGCTTGTTGATGTATGTCTCGACGCCGCGCTTGGTTTTGCCGACATACGTGAGCTCGTCCTTGTTGTGGCAGTCGTGCTGATAAATGGGCACCCGGTGGCAGACATCCTGACCGCATACCAGCACGTCCTCGTCGGCGGTGTGGGCGCGGTGGGCGCCAAGGCCGATGACGATGAACATGTCGCTGTCGGGGATGCCGCAGGCGTTCAGCTCGTCAAGCAGTACCGGTATAAAGTGATTGAACTTGACCCAGGCCCGGGTGATGTCGCTGACGACGATGCCGACCTTCTCCCCCGGTTTGACGATTTCTTTCAGGGGCGGGGTGCCGATGGGATTGGCGAGCGCCTCCTTGACGGCTGCCGCCACATCGGTAACCGGCGGATAAGCTTTCCCTTCGATGATCTGTATTATCTGCTCTTCAGGCAGGGCAAGCTTGAGCTTCTGATCACCGAATCCGAACTCGAAAATCTTTTCCATGATAAATATCCACCTCACGTAGCAATTTATCCTATACTATTAGCCCTCCAGGTAACTATTTCCTGCCCGCCCCAGGGCAAAAAAGTATTCCCTGTAATATTATATTTTTTTATCCCGCCGCTATCCGCCGCCGTCGCCGAAAAGGTCGCCTATGGTCGTCAGCCCGTAGCCCCTGGCCCGCAAGGCGGCAATAACCTCCCGCAGAGCCTCGGCCGTATGCGCCCCATGCAGGTGAAAAAGGACGACCGATCCGGCCGCGGCGTCGCCGGCAACCTGCCGGGAGATCGTCGCCGCGTCCAGCCCGGACCAGTCGCGGCTGTCCACGTCCCACATCACCAGCGCCCGATAGCCCAGCTCGTTCAGAAGACCGGTCAGCGTGCCGTTATACACCCCGTAAGGCGGGCGGAAGAACCGCGCCCCTTCCCGGCCGGTCACCTCACGCAGCGCCTCGCGGGCCGCCAGGATTTCCTCCCGCATCGCGGCCGAGTCCAGCCAGCTGAAGCGGGGGTGAGAATAAGAATGGTTGGCGATCTCGTGCCCCTCGGCCGCCATGCGCCGAACCTCGTCGGGGTTTGCCCTTACCCACTCCCCCAGCAGGAAGAAGGTGCTGCGCACCCCGGCTTCCTTAAGGACATCGAGAATCCCGTTCACCCGCCAGGCCGGGCCGCCGTCGTCGAAAGTAAGCGCCACATAAGGCCGCCCGGCCTCGCTCCGCCGCAGCACGGCCAAGGGCCCGCCCGTCCGCGGCGGGGCGGCCGGCGTAACGGACGGCGGAGCCACTGCGGCCGGAGGAATTTTTCGCAAAAGCTCGCTCGCCGTCACCAGCTCGAAGCCCCGCGCTTTCAGTTCGCGGACGATCGCCGGCAGAGCGGCCGCCGCCGCCTTGACCTTCATATTGATATTGACGATCGCCCCGCCGGCGACCGCACCCTTTAGCTGTTCGACCACCGCCTCCGGCGAATCCACCAGCCAGTCGCCCGTATCCAACCCCCGGACCAGGACAACGGGCGGCGTCAGCTTCGCCGCGGCCTCGCGGAAGTTGTCGCCATAGTAGTCGTAGGGCGGCCTCACGACGCGCGGCAACGCGCCCGCTGCCGCCTGCACCGCCTTGGCCCCGGCCGCCAGGTCAGCGACGATGGCCGGGACGCCGGCCTCAGCCCAGTATTCGTGGCGCAGCCCGTGGTTGCCGAATTCGTGGCCGGCAGCGACCGCCTGCTTTACCGCCAGGCCGGCCAGGGCTTCGCCCTTGACGAAAAAGGTGACTTTTATCTTTTCTTCCCGGCACAGCTTGAGCACGGCCGCGAACTCGGCCGCCCCGTCCAGGTCCTCCAGCGTCAGGGCCACCGCCTGCGCCGCCGGCGCCTTATCGACGACGGCCGGCAAAGCGCCCGCAGCTGACTGCGGGCCGGCCAGTACGGCGAAAACAATTGCGATGATAATCGCTATCTTCAAAGCATCATCCTCCTGTCAGTATTGTTCACTGACAGTGTATGACGCCTGTCCGCCCGGTAGAACCGCCGGCGGAGGTTGCCACCGGCGGGCAAATTTACTACAATGATAGGTATGGAAAAGCCCTGGCAGAACCACTAGCATTCTCGTACATTTTTTCTGACATTCGCCCTGGCATTTGCCCTGGCATCTTCCTTAACAAGGAGTACTGCGCGATTATGAGAACAATTCCCGGCATCTGCCGTTTTTGCTCCGGAGGGTGCGGCGCCCTTTTCAACGTGGCGAAGGGCGAAATCGTCGCCGTCCAGGGAGACCCCTCCCACCCCGTCAGCCAGGGCGCCCTGTGCCCGAAGGCGGGAGTGGGCTCTTTCCGCGGCCGTCCGGGCCGCGTCACCCGGCCGCTGTGGCGGCCGGCGGGGACCGACGGGTGGCGGGAGATCGGCTGGCGGCAGGCCACCGACCTGCTGGCGGCGAGGCTCAAGGCGGCGCGCGACGCTGGCTGGGCGCCCGCCGATGCCCGCACGGACGGCATCGCGGTGTTCGGCTCGGCCGCGGTGACCAACGAGGAGAGCTATCTGCTAGCTAAATTCACGCGCTTGCTGGGTTCGACGTATATCGAGCATCAGGCCCGCGTCTGACACGCCCCCACGGTGGCAGGTCTGTCATCGACTTTCGGTTACGGGGCGACAACAAATTCGTGGACCGACCTGGCCGCGGCCGGTACGGTGCTGATCGCCGGGGCCAACGTGGCTGATAATCATCCGGTGGCGATGCGGCAGGTGCTGGCCGCGCGGGCGGCCGGGGCGAAGGTGGTGGTCGTCGACCCCCGCCGCACTCCCACCGCCGCCCAGGCTGACGTTTTCGCCCAACTCCGTCCCGGCAGCGATATCGCCCTGCTGGGGGCGGTCATCAATATTGTCCTGGAGAAAGGGCTGTTCGACCGTGATTATGTAACCAGATTCACGAACGCCCGCTTACTGGTTAATCCCGGCTACAGCTTCGCCGACGGGCTGTTCGCAGGCTATGACGCCGCGACCCGCAGCTATGACTCCGGCCGCTGGGCGTATGCCGCGGACGAAGGGGGCCGGCCGGCCGCAGCGGCGGATATCGATGCGCCGGGAACGGTTTTCAGCCACCTGCGCGAACATTTCCGCCGCTACGACGCGGCGACGTCGGCGGCGATAACGGGCGTGCCGGCGGCGACGATTGCCGAGATGGCGGCAGCGGTGGCCGGGCGGCGGCCGTTGGCCATTCTTTACGCTTTGGGGATTACCCAGCATACGACCGCTGTGCAGACTATCCGCTGCTACGCCATCCTGTCGCTGCTCCTGGGCTCGGTGGGGCTGGCGGGCGGCGGGGTGAACGCGCTCAGGGGTGAGGCCAATGTGCAGGGGTCGACCGACCTCGGCAGCCTCGCCACCAGCCTGCCTGGCTATCTGCCGGTACCGTCCCGGGAGGACACGACGCTGGGGGACTACGCGGGCAGGCACGGCCAAGAGGCGGCCGACGGCCTCGCGGCCCTGCTGGCGGCGTGGTTCGAAGCAGCGCCGGAGCAAGGCTACGGCTGGCTGCCGCGCCAGGGGGCAAACAAGCCGGCCACATACCTGCCGATGCTTGCGGCGATGGCGGCCGGACAATTCAAGGCGGCGCTGGCGGTGGGCATCAACCCGATGATCAGCACGCCCGACAACCGTCTGGCGGCGCGGGCTCTGGCGGCGCTCGACACGCTGGCGGTTGTCGATCTCTTTCCTTCCGAGACGGCCGAGTTTTGGCGGCTGCCCGGTGTGAATCCTGCGGAGATCAAGACCGAGGTCGTGCTGCTGCCGGCGGCCCACTTTTACGAGAAAGCCGGTTCGGTGACGAGCGGCGGCCGCCTTATCCAGTGGCAGCGGCGAATCCTCCGCCCCGCGGGGCTGTCCAGGCCCGACCTGGCGATAATCGACCGTCTGTTCCGGGCGGTGCGCCGCCTGTACGCGGCGGACCCGGCTCCCAAGGACGCGCCCCTGCTGGCGGCGAAGTGGGACTACGGGCAGCCGGCGGACGCACGTAAGGTCCTGCAGGAGATCGACCGCGGCTGCCGGCTATATGCCGGGGCGGCCGGAGCTGTCGCGGCGGGGCGAAGCTATGCCTGGCCGGACGGCCGGCGGATACTGTACGAGGGCGGAGCGTTCGCCACGCCCGAGGGGGTGGCCCGCCTGTTCGCCGCCCCTTATGCCAGCCGGCAGGAGGACGGCGCCGCGCCGGCGAAGGTGGCGGCGGTCTGCGCCGATGGTCCGTTGCCCGAGCACTACGAGCCGGCGGAGAGCCCGCTGATCAACCCCCTTCATCCGGCGGTGAGCGCCAATCCTCTGCTGCGGGCGCCGGAGGCGAGCGGAAACGGCGCTTTCCCGTATGTGCTTACGACATACGCCGCTCCGGCCGGGGCGGGAACGGCGGTGATGGTGGAGGTCTCGGCCGCGCTGGCGGACGAGCTGGCGCTGACCGGCGGCGAGGAGGTAACGGTGGCGTCGGCCCGCGGCGAGGTGCGGGCCAGGGTGCGGGTGAGCGAAACGCTGCGGCCGCTGACGGCGGGTGGGCGGGTTATCCATACGGTGGCCATGCCGCTGGGGCGGGCGGCGACCGCTCTGGGCGTCAACGCCATCACCAGCGCGGCGGCCGATCCCACCGCCGGCACACCGGCGGCGAAAAGCTGCCTGGTGGACATCCGCAGGTGATAAGAAATGTAAAACCCCGGTCTGCGACCGGGGTTAGCTATGTTTGGCCCTGTTCCAGTTGACCTCGTCCTTGCCCCTTGTCAGGAGGGCGCTGACGATTTTGCCTGACGGAAGGCCGGTTTTGCCTTTCACCCTCACGAGCAGGTGGATGAGATAGTTGAATTTGGCCTGTTCATCCGGCTGCCGTGAAAAGGTCGGTTTCACGGATTTCACGGTAATCATCTCCATTTGTGTCTTTGTCTTATTTTTACCATTTTCACGCCAATTTGTCAATAATTATTTTATTTAACAATAATTATTGTTTTTAATAAGTAGCGAGATGGCATAATCAACAAGTAATCATTTTCCGCGGGTGGTGTGGCAGGGTATGGGTAGAGAGAGTTCACTTTGAGATTGGGGAGAGTGACGGAGGGATGAAACAAAGCGGAACCGGGAAATAGGCATCAGCTACAGCGGGGGGACAATGCAGAGGCATCGCTGGAAAGAATCAAGCCGGCGTTGTGAAATATTGGTGGCTGCTAGATAAGGAAGCATCAGACCCGCCCTTTGCTTCTTGCCGCTTCCCTCCCCTTCCTCGGCCGGCAGGCTTATTGTTTAGTCTTGCGGGTGAGGCGCTGACCGCGATGGCCGTATACCTCGCGGGGATGGCCGGGAATACAACGAGGCTGCCGAGGTGTTCTTGGCAGCCTTTTGGGGGCGTTGCAAGGGCCGGTAGGTTCTTTGTAATCGATAATTTACAGCGGCAAGTAATGAGTTTCCGCGGGTGGTGTTGCAGGGTAGTGATAGGGAGAATAATTCTCTTTGGGGGAGGGAATGAGGTAGAGAATTGATGGGATAGGCGAAGGGAACGGCGATGGGTGGGCGATGTGAAAGGGGCCGGGATGGGCGATGGGTAGGCAGGAATGCTTGTAGAGGGCGGTGAGGTGGCGTTAATGGGTTGGTGGGGGTGGGCAAGACCAGAATTTTGTGTTTTTGGGGGTGACCCTCCTCCCCTTCTTGGGTGAAAGCGGCGTTAGCGATGGTCTGTATGCCTCGCGGGGGTGGCCGGGAATATGACGAGGCTGCCAAGGTGTTCTTGGCAGCGTTTTGGGGGCGTTGCAAGGGCCGGTAGGCTCTTTGTAATCGATAATTTACAGCGGCAAGTAATGAGTTTCCGTGGGTGGTGTTGCAGGGTATGGTGATAGGAGAGTAATTTTTTGAGGATGTGGAGACTGCGACGGTAGGTTTTTTTGGGGGGGCGGGGTTCTGGGAGGCGGGGTTTTGGGGTTTTGGTGTTTTGGGGTTTGGGGTTGGGATGCTTGGAGTGGGTTGGCGGGGGTGGCAAGACCGGAATTTTGTGTTTTTGGGGGTGGCCCTCCCTTCTTGGGTGAAAGCGGCATTAGCGTCTGTATGCCTCGCGTGGAGGGTCGGGAATATGACGAGGCTGCCAAGGTGTTCTTGGCAGCCTTTTTGTGCGTGGCAAGGGCCGGTAGGCTCTTTATAATCGATAATTTACAGCGGCAAGTAATGATTTTCCGCGAGTGGCTTGGTAGAGTGTGGTTAGGGAGAGTTCATATTTGAGAGTGGGGAGACTGCGAGGGTAAGGGTTGGGCGGGTGGGATGCGGGGGTGGGGGGTTGGGATGCGGGGAGTGGGTTGGCGGGGGTGGGCAAGACCGGAATTTTGTGTTTTTGGGGGTGACCCTCCCTTCTTGGGTGAAAGCGGCGTTAGCGATGGTCTGTATGCCTCGCGGGGGTGGAATACAAAAAAGGCTGCCAAGATGTGCTTGGCAGCCTCTTTGTGCTTGGCAAGGGCCGGTAGGCTCTTTGTAATCGATAATTTGTTTAAAAACTATAGTGCTTCTGAAGGCTTTTTATCGTGAATTAAGTCCTCGGCATATTTTAGTTCAGCTTATATTCCGTAGTCAGTAAATTTGTAGATATATCAATGGTGGATGAGATACCATGAGATATCTCCGCCACCCCTCTTGCTAATTCTACTAATGGAACTGAATTGGCATTTATAGAGCTGGTTATTTCGGCTGCAAAATGATTCAGTGGATAATCACAAAAAACAAGCCCTGCAGTCCGCTTTGTGGCGGAAAACGAGGCTTGACATGATTTTGTATTATGAGGGGATTTGCATGGTGGAGGCGATTTATAGCCTTGCAAATCCATCCTATTTAGGATTGCTTTTGTACCTTTGAGCGAGTCCTACAGAGCCCGGCCTAATGCCGGGCTTTCTTCCGCTCTTTCGGATCTTTGGTGACTCAGCTGCCGGAACCTTCTTATGCCTCTTAACATAATATAAAGCAAGAAGCATGTTGGGGGAATGAGAATGTGGCACTGTGATGTCTGGCATCAACAATATGTCAGCGGTCGCGACTGTGGCTGCGGGAAAGTGTCACAGCCATTATTGAATAAAGTCGTTGTCCTCGACCCTGGTCATGGAGGTACTTTTTCGGGAGGCGTACACTACGGGTTCCGGGAATCTGATATTAACCTTGCGGTCGCTCTTAAGCTACGCAAAAAACTGACGCAGTTAGGCGCTAAGGTTGTTATGACGCGAACGCGTGACGTAAGCGCGGCGCCGGTCGGCTCGACTCTTGAAGCCGATCTCCAGGCCAGAGTGGACATTGCGAAGAAGTCCGCCGGGGATATCTTCGTAAGCCTACACGTTGACGATGTACCCAATATCAATCTCACTGGTGTTGCCAGTTACTTCCCGGAAGGGCGTTCTTCCGGCCTCGCCTGCACTATCCAAACTGCTCTGGTGAATGAAACCTGCGCGGTTGACAATGGTGTCAGCCCGGCCAATTTTTATGTGCTTGTTCATAATGACATGCCCGCGGCATTGATCGAAATGGGTTATCTGTCCAATCTTGCTGAAGCAATATGTCTTATGGATGACTGCTATCAAAGCTTGATAGCGGAGGGCATTTTAAACGGCATTGTCAACTACTTCCTTTGCCAATAATATTGTTTTGACGCACAGTCTGAAGTGCGCAAGTTCTTGGCGCTTTAGCGCCTAGAACTGCGGCCTGCCCCTTGCGGGTACACGAACGTACGCCCGGCCATGGACGGCCGGGCGAGGAGCCATCAGTCACGGACGACTGTTGGCGACGGTACGGCTGTGTCGGCGCGAGCCTTTCGCCTTGCCGGCATAAGCGATCACATCGCCGCTAAAGCGGCGTGTGCCTGCTTACGGCGCGTTCGGCCGGAGCATCGGAGCAAAAGGCTGCGCCCCCCGCAAAGGCGGGGAAGCTAGATGTCGGTTTGCGTAGTCTTCGCTAAGATAGCGGCAAGTTGAGCCGGCTATATGTGCCTCGCAAAGAGCGCTTCTTATATTAATATGGGGATCAAAATCGGCGCGATGAGTGAGGTGAATACACCGGCCAGGCCCATCGCCATGCCGGCCATTGCCCCTTGCTGTTCCCCTTCGGTCAGCGCCATGGCCGTGCCCTGGCCGTGGGCTACCGTGCCCATCGCCAGCCCGCGGGCCACCGGGTTTTTGATCTTGAGCCAGGTCAAGATCGGCAGGCCGAGCAGCGCACCGAAGGTTCCGGTGGCAACGACGAAAGCCGTCGCCAGGGCGGGATCGCCCCCCAGCAGCTGGGCAATCGGGGCGGCAAAGGGTATGGTCGCGGACTTGGGGACTAACGAGATAATCACCTCTTTGGGCAGGCCGCCAAGCCTGGCGATAAGTAAGGCGGTCGCCATCGACGCGATCGAGCCGAGCCCCACGCCCGCCAGAATGGCCCACATATATTGCCTGACCAAATGCCGGTTTTTATAGAGCGGAACGGCGAGGGCCACCGTGGCCGGGCCAAGCAGATATGTCATGATGGCCTCGCCTTGTTTATAGTCCTCGAATGTCAGCCCGCACAGCAGCAGGACGGCGATGATAACCGTCATGCTGAGAACTACGACGTTGATCAGCGGATTGCGGTACTGCAAATAAAGCTGCCTGAAGAAAACATAGCAGGCCAGCGTAAGGGCGATGCCAAATACGGTAATCAATTGCTGCACCGGTTTTCCTCCTTGGCGGAATACTGGGCAAGAAAGCCGACAAGCCAGAAAGGAACAACGGCGCCGATTATGACCGCCGCCGCCAATACCAGCGCGTGATCGTAAAATAGTTGTCCCCAGTTCATCAGCCCAACGGCAATCGGCACAAAGAAGAACAACATGTGCTTGAGCAAGAAGTCGGCCGCCTGCTGAATATAGTGCAGTTTTATCACGCCGAGGCAAAGCAGGCAAAACAATAAGATCATGCCAAACACGTTGCCGGGAATGGGCAAGCCGCTCAGCAAGGCGATCTGGTTGCCAAGCCAGGATACCGCACATAGTAAAATAAGCTGGGCGACAAACTTCAGCGCTTTTTTCATCCCTGTTCCTCCTTATGGTCCATGCCGCCATAATGCACAAGGAAGCCCTGCAACCCCCGATTGCAGGGCCTCGCTAAAGCAACGGGCCATTATTTGTTTCGCTGCTCTACCAGCGCCAGTAATGCGTCGACTACTATGGGATCGAATTGTTGCTCTTTTCCTGCCTGTATTATGTCTATCGCTTGTTCTAAGCTCATTGCTCTCCGATATACCCTGTCGGAGGTAAGGGCCTCAAAAACGTCGGCAACGGCGAGAATCCTGGCAATCATAGGTATGTCGTCTTTCTTTTTGCCGTTGGGATATCCTTGTCCGTTGCAGTGTTCGTGATGGTCCTGAATGGCCTGGCTGACGTTTTGCAGCCGCTTGATATGCTTGATTGCGTCGTAGCCGATCTGCGGGTGGCGCTTTATTATCGCAAATTCGTCCTCTGTCAGGCGCTGCGGTTTGTTGAGAATGGCTTCGGGGATCCCTATTTTCCCGATGTCGTGGAGGATGGCGGCGATGCTGAGTTCTTTGCGTTCCTTGTCGCTTAAGCCCATGATTTCCCCAATGGATACGGCTACGCTTTGTACGTTGATGCAATGGGTTCTTGTGGACGGGTCGCGGCTTTCGATGAGATGGGCCATCGAGGTTACGATGTCCATGAGGATGTCGAGATTTTCCCTCTCCAAAGATACTTCTTGGGTTATATCTGTTACTATTTCATAGACATATTCGATATTTCCGGCTTGGTCTTTGATCGGGATAACTGTTTGCTTGCCGTATATTGGTTGGCCGTTTTTATCGTATTTAAGCCGGGCGCCGCATTCCGGTCTGCCGGATATGAGCGCTTTCTGCACGAGGCAGTCGCAACATATGTCGCCGTTGCCCAATACGTCATAGCACTTTTTCCCTTTTATGGCGCCGGGGTGAAAGCCGGTGACTTTCCTCATTAATTCGTTGACGTCAATGATGGTGAAGTCTTTTTCGAGCGTCATTACGGCGCCGGGCATATGCATGAACAGCGCCCGGTTTTCAGGGCGGGAATGCTGCGCGGCGTTCCGATGCCCCGAAAAGAAAGCATAGGCAATGAAGATAAGGAGCAGGATGCTTACGCCATTGAGCGCAATGAAGTAATCAATTCCCCGGTATTCCGTCAATTGATCGTTTATCGTGCTGAGGATGGTAAACGCGATTACTGCAAAAGATAGTAGCGCCGTTATTTTCTTCATCTTTTTCTTCCCATCCAGGCCTATGGGTACTTTTTTGCATTCGTGCTTTTCGGTAAACTTGCCGAATATTGTATTATTCTAACATCATATTTTCAATCTGTCTATCGGTGCTTATAAGGCATCCGGTTACCGTCTGCGGCGTCCTCCGCAGACGGTAGAAAAAGTCAGACTGGTGAGAAAGGTCCAGATGCAAGGCGCACCGGATAAGCAGACACACAACGCTTTAGCGTTGATGTGATCGCTTATACCCGAAAGGGTGCGAGCGCGCCGCGCCGCGTACTTTGGGACGTACGCAAGCAAGCGCTCTGAGGAGCAACGCCGCAGATGGGCCTTTATCACCAGTCTGAGGCGCCCTGCCGTCGTAGAGACGTCAGGGCGCCGGAGTGTCGCGAGCTATTTGATGTTGGCGAGGAGGGTGTTTTCCTGGGCGGGGTCGCTGGCGGCGGCCTGTTTCGCCGCTTCGCGCCTGGCGATTTCGGCGCTGTATTCGCTCTGGGTGATTGCACCGCTGGTGAGCATCTGCTGCAGTTGGGAGTCGCTGTAGCTGGCGAGGCTGGTGGTGCCGGTGTCGTCGTCGGCGTCGGTTTCGCTTGCCCGGGTGGCGCCGGCTGCCGCGCCGGAGGGGGCCGGGCCTGCCGGCGGGGCGCCGGTCGGAGCTGCGTTGGCCGGAGCCGCGTTGGACGACGGGGCAGGTTGTGAACTTAGCTGGGCGCCTTCTTCGCTGATTTCGACGGTGTAGGCCGGGGAATAGTCGGCGCCGGGGGGCGAAACGGTCTGAGCGGCGGCCGGCGCGGCCCCGGAGGCTGCGCTCAACTGCTGGGATTTTGTTTGTTTTTCGTCCTGGGGCTTGACCGTCTGGGCCGGATTGGCATACGGGGAAGCGGTCGTACTGCCGCCCGCCTGGATATTGCCGATCTGGTTCATGGGGAAAACTTCCTTTCGCAGAAGCGTTGCCAGGTCTTTTCTTTTATTGTCGCTTGCCTGTATTTGAATAGGGTTTGATTTTACCCGGTTTTTTCCGTGGCAGATAGCCGGACGCGGGGCCGTGGCTAGCGGACGACGGCCTGGAATTCCGGGAGGGTGCGCATGCGGGCGAAGTGGTCCTGCCGGCGGGCGACTTCTTTGACGCTTTGGTCGAGGGCGACGGCTTTTTTGAGGTATTTGAGCGATTCCTGGGTGTTGCCGCGGTCGGCGTGGATGGTGGCGATGCCGTAGTAGCTCCAGGTGCTGGCGGGGTCGCCCTGGAGGGTTTTTTCGAACCAGAGGAGCGAGTTGTCGAGGTCGTCCTGGAGTTTGTAGGCCATGGCCATGTCGTAGAAGGCGGGGACATAGTCGGGACGCATGTCGAGGGTTTTGTGGATGAGGGCCACGCCGCCCTGGTAGTCGCCTTCGAAGCAGAGGGCGATGCCTTTGGCGGTGTAGATTTTGTGGTTGGCGGGGTCGGCGGCGATGGCCCGGTCGTAGTCGGCGACCGCTGCCCGGTAGTCGTATTGCTCGTAGTGTTTGCGGCCGCTGGCGAAGAGGTTTTCGGCTGCGGCCGCCTGGGCCTGGTCGACGGCGGGGGCGGCGGGTTTATGGGCGGCGGGTTTTGTGGGCGGCGGCGCGACGGGCGCGGCTTGCGGGGCGCAGCCGGCAAGGCCGGCGAGCAGGGCCGCCGCGGCGATGACGATGATTTTTGCTGTGATGGCGTTCATGTGTTTTCCTCCGCCCAGCCGATAAATTTCATAACAATTTTATCACTTGCCGGCCGGTTTTCAAATGCCGCCGGGCAAAAAAAGGGCCGGCACGGCCGGAACTTGTTTTAGGCGAGGCTGATAAACCGGCGCAGGAGGCGCTGCCCGTAAGAGTTATCTGCCAGCGAATTTTTCAGTTTATCGATATCGAAGCCTTCCCGGAGCAGCGCCGGGCTTTCTTCCTCGATATAGGCGAGCATCACTGCCGCGTTGAATTCGGGATGGAACTGGACGCCCCAGATGTTGTCGTGGATTACGAAGGCATGATGGGGTTCGAAGGCGTTGGCGGCCAGCAGGCTGGCAGCGGGAGGCAGCTTTAGAACGGTCTGGGCGTGGAAGACGTGGCCGGGGAATTTTGCCGGCAGGCAGCTCAGCAACGGGTCGCGTTCGCCTGCGTCGGTGAGCTGGATTTCGACGGCGCCCACTTCCCGGCCGCGGGGGTGGTAGCCGACGGTTCCGCCCCAGGCGTCGGCGATGATCTGGTGGCCGTAGCAGAGGCCGAGAACGGGCACGGAGGCGCCGCACACGTGCCTGAGCCAGTAGGCGAGACGCCTGCTCCAGTTCTCCCGGTCGGTGACCATGGCGTGCGAGCCGGTTACGATGACGGCGGAAACGTCCTTGAGCGCCGGCATGGTTTGGGCGATAAAGACGGGGGCGACGACAACGTCGCCCGCCGGGATGCCGAGCTGCCCGATGATATAGTCTTCGAAATCGCCGTGTTTTTGCCGGATCGACGGGAAGGTCGTTCCGGTTTTTATGATAAGCAGTTTTTTCATTGCGGCACCCGTGTTTCAAAAAAATAACCCAAAGGGTTTTCCCTTCGGGCTTCGTTGCTCACTTTTATAATAAATACCTCAGGGCTATTTGTCAATCGGGGGGTGGGTCGGGAATGGCGCGGGGGCGATGGCCAGTATTCTCAGCACGAGCGCCCTCCCCGGATGAGTTTCCGAGGTTGCGTAAAGGCGTTCATAATTCTTCCTCCTTTACCCATACTAGAAGGAGTTAGTGTATTAGGAGGGGGCAAATATGAATATCTTCGATGTTATCCATGATAATTTCGAACCGTTTTTGGATGGCGAGATAAGGCCGCTGAATGTTATGGAGGCGGCGAATTTATGGTATTTTCTCGCCATAAGCGAGACGACGATGCGCAATGAGGAGGTGGCCTATAATCTGGCGCAGGACCAGGAGCTGAGGGACAAGCTGCGGGATGCGAAGGTCAGCGTTCATCAGCCGATCGCCAAGGAAATACAGGAGTTTTTGCTCAAGGAAAATGTGCCACTGCCCCACGGGACGCCGCCGAAGCCGGTGGTCGCTTATCAGCTCCCCGAAGGCGCGAAGTTTAATGACCAGGAGATCGCCAATCTGATGTCGTTCAACCTGCTTCTCGGCATTACTTTTGCGGCCAGGGGGCTTACCGAGTCCGTCCGCGCCGATGTCGGCCTGATTTTTTTCAAGGTTATCGTCAGAAAAGCGGTTTTCGGCGCTTCGGTCAAAAAGCTTATGGCCAAACGCGGCTGGCTTAATAATGCGCCTGCTTTCAAGGCCTAGATGTATTGTCGGCGAAAAGAAACGGCGGTATGCGGAAAAACGGCAAAACCTCCGGCGACGAGCCGGAGGTTTTTTGTGTGCAGATTTAGTTATTCCAGGCGCATGCTTATATCCGCGGCCTTGACGGAATGGGTGAGGGCGCCGCTGGAGATGATGTCGACGCCGCCGGCGGCGAGGGCGACGATTTTCTCCAGGGTGATGTTGCCGGATACTTCGACGAGGGCGCGGCGGTCGATGATCCGCACCGCTTCCTCGATCTTGGCCGGCGGCATGTTGTCGAGCATGATGACGTCGACGCCGGCGGCCAGGGCTTCGTGTAGCTGAGCGAGTTCTTCGACTTCGACTTCGATTTTTACGAACGGCGAGACGGCGGCCCGCACTTTCCCCACGGCTGCGGCGATACCGCCGGCGGCTTTGATGTGGTTGTCTTTGATGAGCGCCATCGAGTCCAGGCCGAGGCGGTGGTTTTTGCCGCCGCCGACGGTGACGGCGTATTTTTCGAGCATCCTGAGGCCGGGGGTGGTTTTGCGGGTATCGACGATGACGACGGGGCGATGGCCGCAGGCCGCGACGCAGCGGGCCGTTTCGGTGGCGATGCCGGTGAGGCGCTGGAGGAAGTTGAGCGCCACCCGCTCGCCGGTGAGCAGCGGGCGCGTCGGTCCCTGGAGGCGGGCAAACTTTTGCCCGGCGCCGATGCGGTCGCCGTCGGCGTTGGCAAAGGTTACGGCGACGTTCCCGTCCAGGAGCGAGAAAACCCGCGCGAATACTTCGCGCCCGGCCAGGACCACGTCCTGTTTGGCTATGAGCCAGCCCGCGGATTGGTGGTCGGGGGCGAAGATCGCTTCGCTGGTGATGTCGCCGTGGCCGATGTCTTCGATCAAGGCTTGGCGCAGGATCCGGTCGAGGGCCAGTCCGTTCATTCGATTACCGCCTTTCTTCCCCATTGCTGCAAGCTGTGCCTGCGGAAAGCTTCGTCGTTTTTCGCGGGATAGTCCTCGCGGTAGTGGACGCCGCGGCTTTCGGTGCGCAGGAGGGCGGCGGCCAGCAGCAATTCCGCGAGTTGGCAGGCGTTGACCGTATGGCAGGCGGGCCGGTCGGCGGCGCTGACCGGCATGCCTGCGCCGCCGGCGCGCAGCCAGTCGAGCGTTGCCGCCAGTTCTTCGCCCCGCCGCACCACCCCGGCGACGCGGTCGAGCCGCGCTCCGAGGCCCGGCAGGGCGCGGCCGGGCGTGGCCACGCCGCCGGGCGAGAAGCCGCCGACGGTTCGCGGTACGCCGCGGACGCCGTTGATGTGGGCCGCCGTCCGCCGCCCGAAGACGACGCCTTCAAGGAGGGAGTTGCTGGCCAGGCGGTTGGCGCCGTGGACGCCGGTGGCCGCGGCTTCGCCGCACGCGTACAGGGAGGCTACGGTGGTGCGGCCCCACAGGTCGGTTTTGATGCCGCCGATGGTGTAATGGGCGGCGGGGGCTACGGGGATGAGGTCGCGTTCGAGGAGGAGGCCGTTTTCGGCCAGTTCGCCGTAGACGTGACGGAAGCGGCCCGCCAGGTGCTGCCTGCCGAGACGCCGGGCGTCGAGGAAAACGGGGCCGCCGCTCTGGCGGGCGGTTTCGCGCAGGATGGCGCGGGATACTTCGTCGCGGGGGGCGAGCTCGCCGCTCTGATGGTAGGCGGCCATGAACCGCTGGCCCTGCGCGTTGCGCAGGACGGCGCCTTCGCCCCGCAGCGCTTCGGTGAGCAGGAAGACTTTGCCGGACGGCAGGGTGGCGGCGGTGGGGTGGAACTGGACGAATTCCAGGTCGGCGAGGGCGGCCCCGGCCCGGTAGGCGGCGGCGATGCCGTCGCCGCCGGCGGAGGCTTCGTTGGTGGAGCGACTGAAAAGGCCGCTGTAGCCGCCGGTGGCGACGACGACGGCCGCGGCGCGGAGGTGAAACAGACGGCCGCCCTGGGCGGCGATACAGCCGCAGCAACCGTCGCGGTTTGTCGTTATGTCGAGAAGGAAGCAGTCGTCGAGCGGCGTTATGTTGGTCCGCCTTGCGGCTTCGGCGGCCAGCGTTTCGGCGATATGCCTGCCGGTATGGTCGTAGTAGTGGACTACCCGCCGGCGGGAGTGGCCCGCCTCTCTGGCGAGGTCGAGGCCGCCTGGGGCCGAGGAGAAGGCCGCCCCCAGGGATTGTAGGTATTCCAGGGCGGCGGGGCCTTCGCGGACGAGGATGTCGACCGCTTCTTCCCGGCACACCCCCTGCCCCACTTTCAGGGTGTCGGCGATGTGGTCGGCGGCGCTGTCGTCGGGACCGACCGCGACGGCCATGCCGCCCTGGGCTTTGTATGTGCTGCTGGCGGCGAGGGGTTGTTTGCTGAGGAGGGCCACTTTGAGCCGGGGGGCGAGCGACAGGGCGACCGTCATGCCGGCGATGCCCGCGCCGACGACGGCGATGTCGCAGTTGCGTTGCGCCAGTTTTTCCGGGCGCAGGCATTCGGGGGCGATATAACCGCGTGCCATTCAAACCACCCCGAGCATGCGGGTGATGGCCTGGCTGGCTTTGCCGGCGACCGTGGCGTCGACGGCTATCTGCTGCCGGTTGTGGAGCAGGGCGTCATGGATGCTTGCGAGGCGCGTTTTCTTCATGTTGGGGCAGACCAGTCCGGGGTGGAGGAGGAAAACCTGTCTGTCCGGCCGGGCGGCTTTGATGGCGCTGAGCACGCCGGCTTCGGTGCCGATCGCGAGGACGGGCGCGCGGGAGCTTGCCGCGTAGCGGATGATGTCGGCGGTGCTGCCGGCGAAGTCGGCCATTTCGACGACGGCGGGCGCGCACTCGGGGTGGACGAGGATTTTCGCGGCGGGGTGTTTTTCCCGCACGGCGAGGATGTCGCGCGGCGCGACTTTGGCGTGGGTAACGCAGGTCCCTTTCCACAGTACGAGTTCTTTGGCGGGCAGGCGTTTGGCGACGTATGCGCCGAGGTTGGCGTCGGGGACGAAGATGACTTTGGCGGCGGGGAGCGAGGCGACGACTTTGACGGCGTTCGCCGAGGTGCAGCAGATGTCGCTGAGCGCTTTTACTGCGGCGGAGGAGTTGATGTAGCAGACGACGGGGGCGCCGGGATGGAGCCGCCTGAGGTTTTCCACGTCCGCGGCGGCGATGGTGTCGGCCAGCGGGCAGCCGGCGTCAGGTTCGGGCAGGAGGACGGTTTTGGCGGGCGCGAGGATTTTGGCCGTCTCGGCCATGAAGCGGACGCCGGCGAAAACGATGGCGGCGCAGTCGGTTTGGGCGGCGATTTTGCTCAGATGGAACGAGTCGCCGACATGGTCGGCCACCGCCTGCACTTCGTCGAGCTGGTAGTTATGCGCCAGGATGAGCGCGTGGCGGTCGTGTTTGAGTTTTTGTATCTCTCTGGCAAGCTTGTCCATGTCTTTACCTCCCGGCAACCGCCGTGCCCCGCTGGGGCAGCGGCCAATGTGACATTACAGTTGTCTTGTCACTTATGGTTATTATACGGCCTAGGCGGTATGGCTGACAAGCGGAATCGGCATGTTTGGCAGATTTTATTTGTAGAGGATGTTCTCCCGCTCCAGTTCGCGTTCGATGCGGGCGAGCGCTTGCGGCGACGGCGCTTCGACGGTATGCAGGTGCACGCCGCCGGTTATGGCCGACAGTGGCTCGGCGCCGCTGTTCTTCAGGTTGTGGAGGAATTCGGCCAGGTCGTGGCGCGAGGCGAGCATGAGGTTGGCTTTCAGTTCGCCGTATATCGGGTGCTCGACGATGACGTCGAGGACTTTACCGCCGTTGTCGATGATGATCGCCAGTTCGTCGGCAAGTTTGTCCCAGCCGTGATGGCAGGCTATTTTGGCCGTTTTGGCGGACGGCAGGCGGGCGGGCGGTAGCAGGTAGCCCTGGGGGGTGGCGTATATTTCCTCGCCGGCGGCCCTTAGTATGGCGATGTCGCCGACGATTACCTGCCGGCTTACGCCGAGTTCCTGCGCCAGGGCTGCGCCTGTGACCGGGGCGCCGGTCTTTTGGAGTTTGTCGATCAATCGGGTGCGCCGTTCTTTGGCGTCCATCGCTCATCCCTCACATCTTGAGCCGTCCCGGAGAACGGCGGGTGTCATTTATAATTATACACGCGGCTAAGACGATAGGCTACTCTGCGGAGCGGAAAGGGAGAACACCCGGCACTTATTTGACATAAAATATAACATAAAATATAACTGCGGGGAGGATGATTTATCGTATGGAGATTATCTGCAAGGAGGTCCGGCCGTTCCCGGCGCTCGATATGCACCAGGTGTGCTTCTGGCTGCGGATAATGAAGGAGCATGCGCTGTTCATCAGACTGGGGCTGCCCTGCGACCAGACGGAACTGCGCAAGGAGGCGCAGTGTTTCTACGATTTGTTCCAGAGGCTTGAGCAGAAGGCCTGCCAGGTGAACTGCAGCGAGGCTTTCCGGGCGTTCGTCGAGGAAGTGATGGTGGCGGTTAAGAATTTCTTCGCCTTTAAACGCCATCTGCTGTGCCTGCTGGTGGAGTGCAAGATCCGCGGCGGGGCTAATTACCCGCTGCTGATCGACCATATCTCGCGCGAGGCGCTGTATTTCTATAAGCTGCTGCAGAAGGTCTGCGATGGGGAGATGCAGTATCCGGTGGACGCGATCGTGAGCGAGAATGTGTTCTGGATCCGCATCATGGCCGATCACCTCAAGTTCATCCGCGGCCTCCTCGATCCGTCGGAGCGCGAGGCTTTCGAGCAGGTGCAGGCGCTGAGCGACAAGTGGGACGGCCTCAACCTGCACGCCCGCGATTTCGAGAGCATGCTGTGGCATATGAGGCCAAATAACGATTTCACACGGTTCGAGAAGACGGTGACGGACGCGGCGGTCGAGCTGCGCGATTTCAAGGCGATGGCGCAGGAGCTGATCGAGCAGTGCAGCCTGCTGTCGCTCATCCCTCCCCTGCTGGCCGACCATGTCCGCCGCGAGGCGGAGCATTTCCTGCATATTCTGGAGATGATCGGCGGCGCACTGGGCGGCTGCCACGATTCGCCGATCATCCGCTGCGACGACGGCTGTATGGATCTGCCGAAGAGGTAATAACACCAGCGCAAAAGGCCGCCGGGCTTCCGGCGGTCTTTTGGCGCGCGGCCGGGCGAGGTTTAGCCGGGCTGACCGTATAGCATACTAGTAAGGACATTACACGCGAACAGGAGTGAGGCACTTTGGACATGAATGAATTTCTCCGCGATATCTGGCAGACGTCGCTTGTTTTCCTGACGATGCTGGTTCTGGCGAAGATTCTCGGCAAAACGCAGGTGGGGCAGCTGACTTTATACGAGTACATATGCGGCATCACGATCGGCTCTATCGGCGCGAACATCGTGGCTTCCAAGCCTGAGGAGGTCTGGAACCACTATTTCGATCTTCTCCTGTTTTGCAGTCTTACCCTTATCGCCGCCCGGGCGACGCTGATCAACAGGCCGCTGCGCAAACTGATCGAGGGCTCGCCGACGATCGTGATCGAGGATGGCCGGATATTGAAGGATAAGCTGAAGGATTTGCGGTTCGATGTCGACGAGCTGATGGGCCAGCTGCGCGAGCAGGGCATTTTCGATGTCGGCGAGGTGCAGTTCGCCATCCTGGAGACGTCGGGGCATCTGAGCGTGCTGCAGAAGGCGGCGTACCGCCCGGCCACGGGGCAGGACCTGAACATCCGCCAGGACGACGCCCGCCTGCCGGTCGAGCTGATCGTGGACGGCGAGATCGTGGCCGATAACCTGCCCCGCGCGGGGGTATCGCGGGAGTGGCTGCTGAACGAGCTGGCGCTGCGGGGGATAACGGACGCCGATAATGTTATCTATGCCGGGTTCGATACCCAGGGGACTTTTCAGGTGAAGGTCGCTAACACCACTGCCCAATAGGCAACTATTAACAACGCAAATCGCGTTATTTAGGTCGAAATTTAGCGATATCGTGGCATTTTTTTGTTTATTGGCAAAAAATGAAGGATTAGGGTATATTGCACCGAATTGACACCTCACTATATTTATTTGTGGGGGGTATAACCGTTGTTTGGGCTAGGAAAAAGAAACGATGTTACCAAGAGAGAAAGCTCCGTCCACAGTGAGGCCCATATTTGCCGACAGTCGCTGATTGACGCCATCAGGAGCGTACGCGCCGGGAAAGACGCGTATCTGGACGGGAATACGCCGGGGTGCGGAGAAATCGCCGGCGAGTGGAACGCGATGCTGGATACCGTGTGCGGGGATAAACGGCGGACGGTGGCCGGGGTGAACGACCTGCTGGCTGAGGTAACCAGGATGGATTTCGTGAAGCAGATGTTGGACGAGGTCGGTAAGCAAAGCCAGGCGATGCATTCGATCGCGGCCGGCAGCGAGGAGATGGCGGCGTCGGTGGACGATGTGGCGAACCGCGCCCAGGGCGCGGCCAGCCACGCCGACAAGGCGGCGACAGAGGCCGGTCAGAGTACGGAGACGATCGCCAAGGCGTTTTCGTTCGTGGAGGAGTCGTTCGCGGCGATGGACGCCGTGAACGGGCAGATGCAGGAAGTGCTCGAAAGCACGAAGAAGATCGGCGCGATCGTGGATATTATAAGGGAGATCGCCGACCAGACCAACCTGCTGGCGCTGAACGCGGCGATCGAGGCGGCCAGGGCCGGCGAGCAGGGCCGGGGCTTCGCGGTGGTGGCGGACGAGGTCCGCAAGCTGGCGGAGCATACCAAGGCTTCGGTGACGGAGATTCAGGGGAGCATCGGCGATCTGCAGGCACATACCCAGGGGTCGGTGGCGAACGTGGCGGCGACCGCCCGCCGGCTACAGAGCGGCAAGGAGCTGGTGGACGGCGCGCTGGGCGCTATCCGCGGCATGCAAGAGGCGATCGTCGCCATCAACGGGGAGATCGTCCAGATAGCCGCGAACAGCGAGGAGCAGACGGCGGCCGCGCAGGAGATCGCCGCCGAGGTGGGCACGGTTTCGGCGGGGGCCGAGAAGCTGCAGCACTCATGCGATACGACGGGCCGGGGCGTGTTCGCGCTCAGCCAGGGGATCAACACGCTGCGGATGGAGCTTTTAAAGAACGACCTTTGCCTGGGGGTCGAGGAGCTGCTGGATATCTGCATCGCCGACCATCTGCTGTGGCGCTGGCGGGTGTACAATATGCTGCTCGGCTACGAGAAGATCGATGTCAATACCGTCGGAACGCACCACGACTGCCGGCTGGGGAAATGGTACTACGCGGAGGGTTTGCAGGCGTTCGGCGGCGACGACGTTTTCACAGGCATGGAACAGCCTCACGCCGAGCTGCACCGGTTCGCCCGGGACGCTGCGGCTGCCTACGGGAAGAACGACATGAAGACCGCCCAGGATATGCTGGCGCGGATGGACGTATGCTCCGGGCAGGTGGTGGAAGCGCTCAATGCACTGAAGAGGCGGGCCGGGACGCAGGGCTGCCGGGCCTGACAGAGCGGAAAAAGGGACGGCCGAAGGCGGCCGCCTGGCGGAGATAGGACGTGTTAAAGCCGCGGACGGTGTCCGCGGCTTTCGCATGCGACTCATTTCATTTCCGCGGAGAAAAAACCGAACGCGACGAGGATGTAGAGGGCAACGGCCAGCGACGCCAGCCAGGCGAGCGGCGGCCTGAGGTGATGGAGGCGGACGATGGGGAACATGACGCAGTCGAAGAGTACGGAGTGGGCCAGCGACCAGCCGTTGAAGTAGGAGATGCCGCCGACGATGGTGTCGGCGGTTTCGATGGTCGCGAACAGCGCGATCCACGCCAGGATGTATCTGGCCTGCCGCGCCGGCCCGGCGGCGGGGTAGTTGCTGAGGTAGACGAGCGTGGCGGTCGGCAGGAGGACGAAGGTGTTGAGCAGTTCGACCGTTGTTTCGCTGACTGCCAGGGTGTCGGCGTTGAAGTCCCACAGGGGGTGATGGTAGGTGATGTAGCCTGCGGCGAGGTTGGCGACCATGACGAACAGCAGGGTGGGGTAGTAGCGTTGCCAGCGCCGCCAGTCGCTCCACCGCCAGGCGGCCAGCAGAAAGCCTGCCAGCAGGCCGATCCGGAACAGGAGAATCACTGTCCGGGGCTGGATAAGACCGTCCGTCACCCGCTCACCCCCTCCGCCCGCGCAAGTACTGGTCGAGGTTATTTTTTGCCCGCGGACGGCGGATTATGTGCCCGGTCCGGGACAAAGGGGCGCCGCAGGCAGGCTGCGGTGCCGCCGGAATGGCCCCGGAGGGATTGTTTCCGCCGGAAAAACGGTTTACAATGTAGAGTGTCAACACTCTTCGGAGGTAGCCTATGATAACGTTGTCCGCGTTTTACGTTTTCAGCGTCATTCTCGTCGCCAGCATTCTGCAGACGGTCACCGGCTTCGGCTTTGCCCTCGTCGCCGCGCCGCTGCTGACTTTCGCCATAGCGCCGAAGGAGGCCGTAATCGTCGTCATTTTTATCGGCATTCTGATAAAGGGCTTCATGGTCTGCAAGACGTGGCGCGAAGGCGCGTTCGCGCGCATTTTTCTCGTGTTTGCCGCGAGCGTCGTGGGCGCGCTGCCGGGGGCTTATGTCCTCCACGCCGTGAGCGACAGTGTCCTGAAAATCGTCATCGGCCTGACGCTCGTGCTGGTGACACTGGCGATGTACGCGAATTATCGCGTGACCATCCGCCGCCACGACCTGGCCAAGTCGCTGGTCGGATTTTCGAGCGGCTTTCTGGGCGCGGTGACCAGTTTCAACGGCCCGCCGCTGATTATGTATCTGATGAACGAGGGCGGCGACAAAACGACGATCCGGGCCGACCTGGCGCGCTACTTTCTCCTCTGCAATATGGCGACGATTATGATCGCTTACTTTGTCGGCACTGTTTCCACCGACCGTCTGCCCGGCTACGCGGCGGTGTCGGCGCCGGCGATCCTTATCGGCTGGTGGCTGGGACAGAAGATTTTTCGGCGCATCGACGCCGCGCTTTTCCGCCGCATCGCTCTCGGCGTCATTTCGCTGAGCGGGCTGGTGACGTGCGGGCTGGGCCTGTGGCCGCTGATGACGAAGTGAAACCCGGTCGCGATTTGCGGCCGGGTTTCGCTTTTACTTGTCGGTGTTGTCCTGGTAGTGCGCGGCTTCGGCCCGCACTTCTTCAGCCGACAGTTTGCCTTTGCCTGGCCGGATGCCGTGCTCGACGCCGAATTTGACCGGTCCTTTCTGTTGCCTGGGCGTACAGACCACCTCCGCGGTTAGTGTGCTCCCGCGCCGCAGAGTTTATCACCGTCACTCCGGCCCGCCGCCGGCGTATTATATATGGCGGCGGCTGGGGGAGGGATGGTATGGAGATATATTTGACGGCAGCCGGGGAGGTGGCGTGCCGGCCGCCTGCGCCGGAGGGCACGGTGGCCGGCCTGCTGGCGGCGATGGAGCGGTTCGGCCGCGGCGCGGTCGACTGCACCGACTGCGCTCATACGTGCTGCGCCGGCCTGCCGGTGTTCGCGGATAATGTTTTCGTTCGCAGTCTGTGCGCTTTGGCGAGACCGGCCGTGGGCGGGCAGGAGGGCGACGAGCTGGCCCGGCGCGTGCTGAGGCTCGATCCGCTCTCGCGCCGCTGGCTGCTGCGGCCGGACGGGGCCGGACGGTGCCGCCTCCTGGCCGCGGACGGGCGCTGCCTGATTTACAGGGTGCGGCCGCTCGTCTGCCGGCTGCATCTTTGCCTGCCAAGCGAGGCCGGGTTCGCGCGGCTGAAGGATGACCTCTATTTCGCGTACCGGCACGCGCTGGCCTGCGAGCTGGCCGGGCCGGACGGATTCGCGCCGGCGGCGGCCGCCAATCCGCTCATCGGCGCGACGGACTATGACGCGGTTATCGGCCTGGTGGCCGCCTGGGCGCGGGCCGCGCGGCCGGACGGGCCGCAGGGCCTCAGTCCCTGAGCGGCTTGGCGCCGAATAGCGGCCCCCCGGCCGTACGCTTGGCGAGGGTGTGGCGCAGCCAGTTAGCGTCGTCGCGGGCGGGGAAGTCGTCGCGGATATGGTGGCCGCGCGTTTCGGCGCGCGCCAGCGCGCAGCCGGCGACGAGGCCGGCGATTTCGGCCATGTTTTCGAGTTCGAGCAGTTCGACGAGCCGCTGGTTGAAGACGCCGGCGTCAGGGACCCGGGCGGCCGCGAGTTCGGCCTGTGTTTCGCGGGCGAGCTGCGCCAGCCGCGTGAGGCCCGCGGCGTCGCGTCCGACGCCGGCGTGCTGCTGGACGGCGGCGCGCAGCCGGTCGCGGAGAGCGGCGATGTCCGTGCCGCTGCTGCCGCGGTCCAGCCGCGCGGCGATCCGCGCCGTTTCGGCTTCGGCTGCGGCCGGGTCGGGCCCGGCGCCGCCATTTTCCGCCGCCCAGCGGCTTGCCGCCAGGCCGGCCCTGGCGCCGAAGACCTGGGTGGCGGTGAGGCCGTTGCCGGCGAGGCGGTTGGCGCCGTCGAAGTTGCCGGCGCATTCGGGGGCGGCGAACAGGCCGGCGACGGTGGTGCGGCCGTCGGGGTCGATATGGATGCCGCCCATGAGGTAGTGGGCGCCGGGGGCGACTTCGACGCGGTCGGTGGCGGGGTCGACGCCGTGGGCGCGGATGTAGTTGTATTGGAGGATGTCGAGTTTGGCGGCGACGGCGGCCGCGCCTTTCGGGGAGTCGCCGACGTACCACAGCAGGCCGCCGTGGGGGCCGCCGCGGCCGTCTTTGATGGCCCGCGCGAGAAGCCGCATGGCTTGGTCGCGGACAGGCAGGGGCTTGGGCAGGACGGGTTGGCCGGCGTTGTCGTAGATGTTGCCGTCCAGGGCGTCGGGGGCGAGGAATTCGTAGTGCACGAAGGCCCCCTTGAGGGACGGCGGCCAGACGAGCACCGACGGGTAGAAGAGCGCCATTTCCATGTCGACGAGTTCGGCGCCGGCGCGGTAGGCGTAGACGATGCCGTCGCCGGTGGCGTCGGCGGGGCAGTCGTTGGTGGCCCACAGCCACTGGCAGCCGCCGGTGGCCATGATGACCGCCCTGGCGGCGAGCAGGGTGAGTTCGCCGTTCCTGAGGTCGAGCCCGACCGCACCGGCGGCGGCGCCGCCGGTGTTCCGGACGAGGCCGGTGATAAAGAAATCGTCCATGATTTGGATGCGGGGGTTGCTCCGGCAGGCTTTGGCGAGGGCGGCCGCGAGGCCGATGCCGCCGCCGCGCACAAAGAGATTGCGCGGCCTGGACTGGCCGGGGAACTGGCTCAGGGTATAACCCCCGGCGGCGTCGCGCACGAAATTTACGCCATACCGCTCGGTTTCAAGGACGCGGTCGGCGGCGTCCTCGGCGAGCGCCCGCACGAGGTCGCCGTCGGCCAGCCCGTAGCCGCAGGCAATGATGTCGTCGCAGAAGATGGCGGCGCTGTCGTCGGGATGCAGGGGGGCCTGCATGCCGCCGGCGGCGGTGAGCGTTATCCCCGACCTGGCCAGCGGCCCTTTGTTGGCGAGGATGACGGCAGCCCCCGCCTCGGCCGCGGCCAGGGCGGCCCGCAGGCCGGAAGCCCCGGCCCCGATGACGAGCACGTCGGTATTATGTCTGGCGGTGATTTTCATTGCCCACTCTCCCCTTCCGCCGTCAGCGGGCGGGCGAAATCGATGACGACGTCGCGGACGACGGCGTAGCGCGAGTGCGGCTCGATCACGACCGTTTCGCCCGGCCGCACCAGGGTGGTGCAGCCGAAGGCGTCGCGGCCGTTGACCCGCACGAGGCACGAGCCGCAGCGCCCTTTGAAGCAGGTCGACGTCCGGCAGCAGAATGTGGCGTCGAGTTCGCGCACTTTGGCGAGCAGCGCCATGACCGACAGCGGCGCGGCGCTGGCGACGGCGAATTCCTCCAGGCGGCCGGCCTCGTCGGCGGCCGGGTCGAAGCGGAATACTCTGACGGTTATCGGCGGCGAATTATCCATCCGTTCATCCCCTCTCTGTAGATATTTTATCCCATCTCGCCGCCGTCCTCAATCCCGCCGCGGAGGCGTTCGCCGTCCGCAGGAAGGAACAGGGCCGCCGCGGGTCGAATTTTCCCTGTTAGGTAAACCTGACAACGGAGGAAAGATTATGCCCACCATTATCAGCCGCTACGCCACAGGCATTATTGCCAGCCTGATCGCCGCCCTTCTTCTGACCGGCGCCCCCGCCCTGGCAGCGCCCCAGGACGCCGCCTCGCAGGGCAAGAGCGCCAGAGCCGAGGCGATCGAAGAAATCGACGGTTATCTGGCGGAGATGACCGCCGACGAACTTGCCGCCACCCTCAAGCTGCTCAGGGTCAGGAAGCTGGTCGGCGCCGTGTATGTGGACGGCGCAGCCAAGCTCGATCTGCTCGGCGGCGCGGTGAAGGGCGCGGTCGGCGCGGTCGGCGACCCTTACAGCGAATATATGGACGCCCGCGCGCTCAAGGAGTTCCTCATCGATACGAAGGGGATTTTCGGCGGCGTGGGCCTGGTGCTCGGCATCAAAGATAAGCGGATCACGGTCATCGCCCCCATCGAGGGGACGCCCGCCGACCGGGCCGGGATCGCCAGCGGCGACTGGATTATCGATATCAACGGCCAGCCCACGAAGGATATGGCATTGGACGAGGCGGTAAGCAAGATCCGCGGCAAGGAGGGCACCGAGGTTATCCTGACTGTCGGCCGCGCCGGGCAGGAGCCCGCCGATTACACGATTACCCGCGACACTATCGAGATTAAGACGGTGTCCGGCAAGATGCTGGAGGACGATATCGGCTACCTCCGCCTGAGCTTTTTCAACGAGACGACGGGCGAAAATTTTGCCGCCAAGCTGCGCGAGCTGGAGGGGCAGGGCATGAGGGCCGCCATTCTCGACCTGCGCAATAACCCCGGCGGCCTGCTGGAGGAGAGCGTGAAGGTGGCCGGGCAGTTCGTGCCCAAGGGCCCGGTGGTGTCGGTGGTGACGAAGGACGGCAGCCGCCGGACGAGTTATGCTCAGCCGGGAGGGCCAAGGTACCCGCTGGTGGTGCTGATCAACGGCGGCAGCGCCAGCGCGTCGGAGATCGTGGCCGGCGCGGTGCAGGATACCGGCGCGGGTACGATCGTCGGCACGCGGTCGTTCGGCAAGGGGTCGGTGCAGAGCCTTATCCCCCTCGGCGACGGCACGGCGGTGAAGCTGACGGTCGCCCGTTACCACACCCCCAAGGACCGGGTGCTGAACGGCGTGGGCATCGAGCCCGACGTGCTGGCGGTGCAGCCGCCCGATGCGCGGGAGACGGGCAGCGACGCGCAGTTGGCGAAGGCTATCGAGGTGCTGAAGGAGAAGCTGCAATAGGAAATAAGCTGCGGATGGGAGTATTAATTGGCGGACCGGCCAATTAATACTCCCATTTTTGCAATGCCGGGCCGGGCGGGCCTGAAAACAAGGAATATTGAAAATATTGTCAAATTATAGCGAATAAGCGGCTCAAAAATGCCGATAATGCCATGTATGCGGCCAAAAAAGAAGGCAAGAACTGTTGGCAGGTTTACACGCAGGAGATGCAGTCCGCGGCTTACGAGGAGATGCGGCTGACCGGCGGTTTGCGCAGCGCGCTGGAGCGGGAGGAGCTTTCCCTTTGTTACCAGCCGCAATTTCTTGCCACCGGGTCCATTATCGGCTTCGAAGCGCTGCTTCGCTGGAACAGCCCCGAATTGGGGGCCATTCCGCCGCGGCAGTTCATCCCGCAGTCATTTGTCGATATGATAACAACCGATATTTATGCGGCGAAAATTATCGGTTCCATTATCCATATGGCCCACACGCTCAATATTGCGGTTGTCGCCGAAGGGGTGGAAACCAAACAGCAGCTGGCCTATCTCCGGGATCACGGCTGCGACCGTATCCAGGGGTTTATCTTTAGCAAACCGCTGCCCGAACTGGAGGCGGTCAGTTTTCTGGCCGGGAATAATTGAACAGGGAAGACTTTTAAGCCGCCCGCCAGGACGGCTCAGCTTGTAGACAGAGTCAGACTGGTGAGAAAGGTCCAGATGCAAGGCGCACCGGATAAGCAGGCACACAACGCTTTAGCGTTGATGTGATCGCTTATACCCGAAGGGTGCGAGCGCGCCGCGCCGCGTACTTTGGGACGTACGCAAGCAAGCGCTCTGAGGAGCAACGCCGCAGATGGGCCTTTATCGACAGTCTGAGCCGCCCGCCAGGGCGGTTTTTTTGTGTCCGGGATGGAGGGTGCGGGGGGTAGAAAATAGTTATTTTCTGCTTGGAAAATTAGCAGGAATTTACAAAATATGTGTATAACATTAGCAAAAATGGACGTTAATTCCAAGTGAGCGGCGAGGTGCCTGTGGAAGAATTGGAGCGGTTCAAGCGGCGGGAGGCATCATGGGAGGAAGGCCGCGCCAAAAATATCACCTTTATTGTTACCGAAGACTGTCAGCTGCGTTGTAAATACTGCTACCTCGTCGGCAAGAATCCCGGCCGGCGGATGGATTTCGCCTGCGCCAAACAGACGGTGGATTATGTCCTCGGAACACGGGCGCTGTTCGACGAGCCGTCGGTTATCTGGGAGTTCATCGGCGGTGAGCCGCTGATGGAGATCGAGCTGATCGACAGGCTGAGCGATTATATCAAACTGCGGATGTATGCGACAGGACACCCCTGGTTCGACAGTTACCGCTTCAGTCTTTCCACCAACGGCCTTCTTTACGACGATCCGCGGGTGCAGCGCTTTATTTTCAAGAACCACGGCCATCTCAGCATCGGCATCACTATCGACGGGATCAGGGAAAAGCACGATATCGCCAGAGTCTTCCCCGACGGCCGCGGCTCGTATGAGGCGGTGGTGCGCAACATACCCCTGTGGCTGCGCCAGTTTCCCGACGCCGGTACCAAGGTGACGGTGGCGCACGACGATCTGCCTTATATTAAGGAGAGCGTGCTGCATATCTGGAGCCTGGGCGTAAAAACGGTGAATATCAATGTGGTGTTCGAGGATGTGTGGCAGCCGGGCGACGACGTTTTGTTCGAAGAGCAGCTTGTAGGCCTGGCGGACGCGATTATCGACGGGGAACTGTACCGGGAATATGAGTGCTCGTTTTTCGACGACTCGATCGGCAGGCCGCTCGACCCGGCGGGCGACAATCAGAACTGGTGCGGGTCGGGCAAGATGCTGGCCGTGGGGGCCGGAGGCGAGTTTTACCCCTGCGTGCGCTTCGCGCCCCACTCGATGAGCGGCAAGCGGCCACGGGTGGTGGGCGACTGCGTGGGCGGCGTCGACACGAACAGGCTGCGGCCGTTCCTTGCCCTGACCAGGCTGGCGCAAAGCCCGCCGGAGTGCGTCGCCTGCGAGGTGGCCAGCGGCTGCGCCTGGTGCCAGGGCCTCAATTATGAGGCGGCCGCGACGGATACCATTTATCAGCGGGCGACTTATATCTGCCTGATGCACAAGGCCCGCGCGCGGGCGAACAGGTATTACTGGGACAGGCTGCGCCGGAAGCGGGGCGAAAAGTTATGCTGACCCATCTGCTCGTGCTGGTCGACGGCAGCGCGCCTTCATTTTGCCATTACGATCACGACCGCCGGCAAACGGCGCTGATGCCGCTCGCCACCCTGGAGCGGGCGATCGCCTTTGCCGCAAGCCGCCGGCTGTCGCTGACCATGCTGCCGGGCCGGGAGGAGCTGCCGCCGGAATACCGGGCGGTGCTGGCGAAAACCGACCATGCGGCGATCGTCCCCGCGGCTCTGGCCGACCGCTATCCGAACGCCGTCCTGGTGCTGGACCCGGACGATACCGGGGGCGCTCCGGGCGACGCCAAGCGCCGGTTCATCCTTCGCCTGCCGCGGCGACGGCTGACCGCTATGGCGGACCTTGTCCGCTCCTGCCTGGGGAGGGCTTCGCGGCTCGATGTTTATCTCGGCGATATCGACCGCTATACGGCGGCCGATATCGAGGAGTACGGCCGGCAGCTAGATCTGGCCGCGGGGTATGTGGCCGAGGTGTACCGGCAGGGCAGCCTGCCGGAGGTGAATATTTTCTCCGACCGGATGCTGCTGAGCGGCATGAATAACTGCGACGCCGGGACGGTTCACCTGACCGTGGCGCCGAACGGCAATTTTTATATCTGCCCCGGTTTTTACTATGACGACGAAAGCAACGCGGCCGGCAGCCTCGAAGCGGGCGTGGCGCTTGTCAACAGCCAGCTGCTGACGCTGGCGAACGCGCCGGTATGCTCGTGCTGCGACGCTTATCACTGTAAGCGCTGCGTTCATCTGAACGCCAGGACGACGCTGGAATGGAACACGCCGTCGCGCGAGCAGTGCGTGCTCGCCCACCTGGAACGGAATGCGGCGCGGCTCATCCGGGAACGGCTCGGGACTGTCCCCCCTTTCTCGCGGCTGAGGGCCATTCCCGCAGTCGACTATTTCGATCCATTTGAACAATTACCGACACGGAGGCTTTAGCGATGAACGAAGCCAGGCGAAAAATCGGCGCTGTGACCCCCGCCGAACGCGACGAGATCAAGGCTCTTTTCGAACGGAAGAACGCTTTGAGCGAGCTTTTCCGTTCCCTGGTCGGCATGCCGGACGAAGAGGCGGCCCAGAGCGCCATCTATGAGCGCCTGGTCAGGGATATGGGGGAAACGGCCACGAAGTTTCAGGCCTGGTGGGACGAAAAAAACGTCAAGTACGACTGGGAGAATATCAGCGGCTGCAGTTGGGAGATAGATTTTGCGAGCGGCGACATCTACCTCCGCCGCCAGGGGTAGGAGCGACTATCGCCGCTGCCCGGCCGCTTGAGCCGGTAAGAAAGGAGGATGGCTATGAAAGGATCCGACCGGGAGACCGATAATTTGTCCGCCGCCGGCAACGGCCTGACCCGGCGCGATTTTATCAAAAGGGCGGGGTTGGCGCTGCCGTCGATCGCCCTGCTGGGGTTCGCCTCGATCGCCGAGGGGACGCCCTTGGGGCAAGGGGCCGGGAACGACACGGGGCCGCCTGCCGCGGGGACGGGCAAAGCGGGCGCGGTGGCTCCCCAGAAGGGCGGCTGCAACTGGGCGTGCGCAGGCAGCTGCGCCGGCCAGTGCGGCGGGAAGTGCAGCTACGGGTGCGACGGCTCCTGCCGGGGCTCCTGCTACCAGACGTGCACCGGATCGTGCCAGAACACCTGCCGCGGCAGTTGTTCGCAAAACTGCGGCAGCGGCTGCAGCGGCACGTGTACGCGGGGCTGCACGGGCCTGATGCGCTGACAGGCGGGTGATAAGAACGCCGATAACCCGGACCGTTGGGGCCGGGTTTCTTTTTTGCCGTCGACCGTTTCTTTCTGCCCGCCGGTTCGCGGCTAAAGGGCCGGCGGCGTGGGCAGATTAACGGGTAAACGACGGAAAAGGGAGCTGGAGGGTGTGCGGATACGATTCGGCTATGTGGCGATTGCGCTGGCCGTGCCCGAGGGGTCGCCGAACAAGACGGCGAGCGTGAAGACGGTGGAGAAGATCGCCGATCCCTTGGGCCGCATCGGCCGGCTGCGCCGCCTGATGACGGCCAACCTGGAGACGACGCTGCGCATTCTGCGGTACAACGCCGCCCATGAGGTCGCCCTGTACCGCTTCACGTCGAAGACGGTGCCGCTCGCCACCCACCCGCTGGCGGCGGACTGGGACTATATCGCCGACGGCGAGTCGCTGTGGCGGGAGATCGGCGATTATGTAAAGCTGCACGGGATGCGGGTGAGCGCCCACCCCGACCATTACACCCTGCTTAACAGCCCGAAGCCGGAGGTGCTGGCCGCGTCGCTCGCCGATCTCGATTATCACGCCCGCATGTTTGAGGCGATGGGGCTGCCGCCCTCCCCTTCCCTTGTGCTGCATGTGGGCGGGCAGTACCGGGAGAAGGCCGCGTCGCTGCGGCGGTTTGCCGAGCGCTTCGCCCGCCTGCCGGGCCGCCTGGCCGCCAGGCTGATGGTGGAGAATGACGATAAGATTTTCACCGCCGCCGAGGTGCTGGCGCTGTGCGAGGAGCTGGGCCGCCCGATGGTGCTCGATATCCACCACCACCGCGTCAACGGCGGCGACGGCGACCTGGCGGAGCTGTGGCCGCGCATCGCCGCTACCTGGGGCGAGGCGACGCCGAAGGTCCATGTGTCGAGCCCGAAAAGCAGCAAGGATATCCGCGCTCACGCCGATTACGTGGCGCCGGAAGATTTGCTGCCGTTTCTGCGGCTGGCGCGGGAGACGGGCCGCGATTTGGATGTGATGGTGGAGGCGAAGATGAAGGATGAGGCGATGTTCCGCCTGGTGGAGGGGCTGGCGGAATCGCCGGGGGTGGAGCGCGCCGGCCAGGCGGCGGTGGAGCTGTAGGGGGAAAGGATGAAAAATAGGTTGAACCGGAGGGTTCAGCCCTTATATTTATCTGTGGAAGTAAAAGGAAATAAAGTTATTAGTAGAAGGAGAAATTATGTGAATTACCCTAGCACAAAAGCAATAAGTAGGAGGGATTATTGTGACAAAACGTCCGTTAATGTTTTTTATAAGTATAATAGTGATGGCTTTTTTATTTTGTCCTGCCTTAGCCGCTAACGCTGCCACAACCACCAAAACCTTAGATGAGAATACGCGGATAATGCCTCCGGGATTTATGGCAATCCACGCGGAGAATGTACCGGAGTTCAAGAAGGGAACAACCGTTGTTCTCAACGAATACGGCGAAATTCTTGAGGGTACTTTGACGTACGCCAGATATCTGCCGTGCATCGGCGGACCGTTCCATTACGGGTATGAAAGCTGGGAAGTGATTGAAGCTGTTCCCAAGATTATAAGGTTCAACAACGATAGCAGAGTGTATTTCAACGATAAAGGGGAAGTCGTCAGAGGGACGATATCAGGTTACAAGTTAGCCGCTCCCATCGGTTCGACAAGCTTTGTTATATTGAACGACAATAGTGAAATGAGTTTCTACGAAGACGGAAAACTGGCCACGTGTACGTTGGGTGCAAAAACCTATTTGCGGCCGATTGGGTGGCAACAACTTAGAACAGGCTCCGGAGACAAAACAACCTTTCCGGGATTTGTCGAGTTTGCGAAAGCTACGGCAATTTCATTAAACAATAAAGGTGAGGTGATCAAAGGCACTTTAAGCCAAGACACAAAGCTACGTTCGCCGACCGGCAATATCCGGGTTTATGAAGCCGGCTCCACGGTAGCGTTTGATAGTAATGGCGCAGTTGTAAATGTTTCGAAATAAAGATGACAGGAATTCGCCGGCGGGGGCGGCTTTGGGGGATGCCCCGTGAAGCGAGGCGACGGCCGCTACTTGGCGAAAGAGCCGGTAACAGCACCGCGCGAGCCGCCATGGACGGCGGCGAGAACCGACAACGAACACGGACGTTCGTTTGGCGGTGGCGCGGCGCTGTCGGCGACGAGCCTACGTAAGACCGTCGCCGCAGCGTGGGGCAGCACCCAAAGCCGCCCCAAAGCCGGTATTATGCAGGCAAAAAAAGGCTGAACCTTTGCGGGTTCAGTCTTTTTTGATGTCGAGGCAGGCTTTGAACCGGCGAGGGTGGTGGCCCCGGTGGCGGCGCGGAGGCCAGGCGGCGGTGGAGCTGTAGGGGGGAATTATGGCGCATTATTCCAGATAATTTGGCATATTTCTACATTTACTGGAAATTTATATGTTATCATTATAGATGAAGGTAGTTTCGGTCGACCTTAATTTAAGGAGGATAAAAATGAAGAGGCTTTCAGTTCTGGTTTTGGCGCTTATCTTCTTTAGTGTCACATTCCAGGGGGTACTGGCGGCGCCGAGAATGGATTTCAAGGATATGAAGGTTCACCAGATTATTAACGAATATTACAGCGGCCGGGAACTCGACGGAGTGGAAGGCTTATGGATATACCAGGGCCAGAAAGGCCCGGTGCTGATAGCCGTGTTGTCGGGAGCAATACCGGACATAGGGGATCAATATAGAAACAAAAAGGGATTCGTCGGCGTAATGCTTCAGCCCGAATCGCTTTGGACGAAGGGAGAAGTGCGGTTCACGATCAATAAAGTGCTGACGCCGCACGAGAAATATGAGGGTTCCTGGCAGGGGATAACACTGTATTTTGTTTATGGACTCCCGGTTCAAAGCAAGGTCGGCATTAATGCGACTTTCACGGTGATAGGCAATACGCTGCGGCTGGAGGCCGAAGATATGGGCAGATTTGATTTGCAGCGCCTGTTTCCGGCCAGAAATCCGGCTCCGGGGATCGCTGGCACGGGCAGCGGCTTTTTCGTCAGCCCCAATCTTGTCGTCACGAACCACCATGTGATCGACAGCGCGAGAAAGGTGGAGATCCGCACCAAGGACGGCATGTGGACGCCGGCGACGGTGTTGGCTTCTGACGCGGACTACGACGTGGCCATCCTGGAAGTGAAGGGTTTGGAAAAAACCAGCAAACCGCTGCCAATCGGCAACTCGCTTTCGGTAAAAGTGGGCCAGCGCGTATACAGTTTCGGCTTTCCGGCCCCCAGTCAGCTGAGCGGCGATATCTCCGAGATGCAGATGCGCATGAACGAGGGGATCATTACCAGCTTGCAGGGCTATAAAGGGAGCGAAAAAGAACTTCAGGTAAGCATCCCGACTTACGGCGGCAACAGCGGCGGCCCGGTCGTCAACGCCATAGGCGAACCGATAGCGATCATCACCAGCGGCTTGGCCGGCAATGTCAATGAAGACGGCATTGTCGACGTGCCGCAGAATATCAACTTCGCCAGGAGGATAGAACGGGCGGTCGAGTTGATCGAGCAGTTAGAGAGGTTTCAGGAATTGAGTTATAAGGACGCGAATAGCGGCGAGCTCAAGACCGAGGCTATGGCCGAGCAGATGCTCGATTCCGTTGTGCTGGTACGGATTGAGGGGTATAAGCGCGAGAAGGTCGTAAACAGCCTTCTCAAAATAAAATAAGTTTGCAGTGGTGGCGATGTTATGAACTGTTTTAAAGCGCTGTCCGGTACGTTTATCCGGCCGATAGTGGTGATGCTGTGCGCTATGCTAGTAGTCAGTCTGCCGCAAGGCGGGGGCGAGGCCGCGCCGGGGCCGGAGCTGTCGCTGAAAATGCTGCAAGGCCAGCAGGCGGGCGAAATGACCGAGCCGATCCTAGCGGCTTTTCAAAGCGCAACGGCCGACAAACCGGGCGCCGAGCTGATGTTGATCAAAGCCTGGGCGCTGCAGTCTACCGGCCGCTACGAAGATGCGTTGGCGGTTTATGAGGAAATAATTGCCGCCGACCCCATGCTGTTATCCGCCCGTTACGGGAAGGCCGTCTGCCTTTTCGAGCTGCAACGGACGGCCGACAGCAGCCTCGAAGTAGGCGAGATAGCCAAGAAATGGCCGAAAAGCCTGGAATATTTGGCGTTGAGGAATATGAGCCGCGGAAAAATCATCAGCGGCGAGAAATCGGCGTGGGAAACGGAAATCGAGCAGTACAGACCGCGAACCAAGGCGGAGGCGTTTTTCAAGGCGGAGTGGCTGTTTGCCAACGAGCGCCTCGGCGACGCTCTCAGGATATATGATACTCTGCAGGAAGATAACCCCGACAGTTTGGTTCCTTTCCTGCGAGAAGCGGAAATTCTGGTGAACCAGAAGAAGTACCAGAAAGCTATCGATAAAATTGACAAGATTATTGCCAAGGACGGCAACTGCGGGGCGGCTTGGCGCATCAAGGGCGAAGCGCTGGCCGGGCTCAACAGGGACGAGGAAGCGCTCGCCTGCTATACCAAGAGCGACGAGTTGGGGGTCGACAATGCTAAGCTTTACGGCAAGCGGGGCGACCTGTTCGCCAAACAGCGGAATTACCGGGAAGCTCTGGCCGAATATTCTTTGGCCGTCGCACGGGCGCCGTCGGATTACAAGCTTTTTTACGCCCGCTACCGCGCTTATCGGTCCCTCGGCGAACAGCGCAAGGCGTACGCCGATCTGTGCAAGGCCGCCGACCTCTCGGACGATAAGCTGGCCGAGCTGCATTACCTGCGGGGGATGATGGCGCGGGGTCTGGGGTTTCGCCAGGATGCGATCAAATCGCTGGAAAAATACCTTCACCTGGCTGCCGATGACGATCACAACCGCGCTTATGCCGTCGCCGTCTTAGCCGCTTTGTCTTACTGACGGGAAGAAATAAAAAAGGCTGAACCTTTTCGGGTTCAGTCTTTTTTGATGTCGCGGGCGGCTTTGAAGCCGGCGAGGGTGGTGGCCTCGGTGACGGCGCGGAGGACGGCCTGGGCCATGACGCGGGCGGCGAGGAGGCCGACGACGCTGGTGTCGGCGGTGACGCCGCCGGCGGACAGGCAGAAGATGGTGTCGCCGTCGACCATGGTGTGGGCGGGCCTCATGGTACGGGCGTAGCCGTTGTGGGCCATGGAGGCGATTTTGGCGGCCTGGGCCTTGGAGAGGGCAGCGTTGGTGAGGATGGCGCCGATGGTGGTGTTGCCGGCGAAGAGGTTGCCGGTGCGGCCGTATTTGGCGATCATGCCGTCTTCGCTGCCGAGGAAGGCGAAGGGGTGTTGACGGTAGGCGCCGGCGATTATGCCGCCGCGGTCGGGGTCGACGACGTCGCCGAGGCAGTTGACGGCGACGATCGCGCCGACCATGAGGTCGCCGATTTGGGCGGCGGCGGCGCCGAGGCCGCCTTTCATGGCGTGGTCCGGGCCGAAGAATTTGCCGACCGTCGCGCCTGTGCCTGCGCCGGCCGAGCCTTCGGCGAAGTCGCCTTTTTCGGCGGCCTGGCAGGCGGCGTAGCCCATGGCTTTGTCGGGGCGGACGGCGGGATCGCCGCAGGGGAGGTCGAAGAGGACGGCGCCGGCGACGATGGGGACTTTGGCGATGCCGACGTCGAAGCCGATGCCGCGTTCTTCGAGGTAGGCCATGACGCCGGCGGCGGCGTCGAGGCCGAAGGCGCTGCCGCCGGCGAGGAGGACGGCGTGGATTTTTTCGACATAGTTTTCGGGCCGGAGGAGGTCGGTTTCGCGGGTGCCGGGGGCGCCGCCCCTGACGTCGACGCCGGCGACGGCCCCTGCGGGGCAGAGGATGACGGTGCAGCCGGTGGCGGCGGCGAGGTTGTGGGCGTTGCCGAGTTTAAAGCCGGGGATGGCGGTGACGGGTACCTGGTCCATCAGGCGTCCATCCCGACGGCGAGGCGCGCGCCGAGCTCGAAGGCGTGCGCGAGGTCGCGGGGGAAGTTTTCCCGGCGGCTTCTGGCTTTGGCGACGGGGTCGAACATGGGGGCGTCGTAGCGGCTGTAGTCGTCGAACTGGAAGGTGTCGTAGGCGAACAGGGCTTCGGAGGGGCCGCCGAAGACCATGGAGAGGACGCGGGCGTTGTTGGCGAGGTGTTTGTCCCAGCCGAATTCTTGGAGGCGGGCTTGGTCGACGTTCATGGTGTAGATGAAGGCGGTGGGCAGGATGCGGGGGAAGAGGCTGCGCTTGTCGCCGGCGGCGTATTTGAGGTAGGGGAAGAGCAGCCGCTCGAGGAGGGAGCGCATTTCGCCGGTGACGGAGCCGAAGTAGAGGGGCGAGCCGAGGATAAGGGCGTCGGCGGCGGCAATTTTTTCGAGGAGGGGGGCGAGGCCGTCGCGGATGGCGCAGCGGCCGAGGCCGGGGCCGTTCTTGAGTTTGCAGGCGAAGCAGCTGATACAGCCTTTGTAGTCGAGGTCGTAGAGGTGGACGAGTTCGGTGGCGGCGCCCTGGTCGGCGGCGCCTTCGAGGGCTTTGGCGAGCAGGGCGGCGGTGTTCCAGGTTTTGCGGGGGCTGCCGTTGACGGCGATGACGGTTTTGCTCATTTTTTTATCTTCTCCCCTACCCTATTTTTGTTGGCATTATTTATGCTTTTCTCGGCGGCGGGGCGGATTCCTGCCTCGCGGGGACGGCCGGGGCAGGGAACAATTTTTTACAATACGGCGGGGGGCAGGTTTGTTAGGATGGACTAAAAAGACGAGGAGGGATTTATTATGCTGAAGGGCTATACTTTGCCCCGCACGCCGGGGGGCACGTCGAGTCTGGCGCCTTATCCGCCGTGGCATTATGCGGGGACGGCGCTGGCGGTGGAGTTCATGGCCGAGCCGGCGCGGGTGGCGGCTTTTTTGCCCGCGGGCCTGGAGCCTGCGGGCGGGCGGTGCGCGGCGTATTTCGTGGAGTGGCAGTACGCGAGCGAGACGGGCGAGGAGTATCTGGACCCGGTGCGCAGCCAGTACCGGGAGACGATTTTCCTGGTGTCGGCGAGCTACGAGGGGACGCCGGTGGCGTATTGCCCGTTTATTTTCGTGGATCAGGATGTGTCGCTGATGCGCGGGCTGGCGCAGGGGTGGCCGAAGCAGGCGGGGTCGACGTGGGTGACGCGGGCGTACGACCTGGCGTCGAAGGCGACGCCGGCGGTGGGGCCAGGAGGGAGGTTCGGGGCGTCGCTGGCGGCGCGTGACCGCCGCCTGGCAGAGGCGCGGGTGACGCTGCGCGAGGCGGAGGCGGCGCTGCCGACGCCGAATTTCGCGCGGGCGGTGAATGTGCGCTATTTCCCCGAGCTGGCGGCGGGCAGGCACGACATGCCGGCGGTCCATGAGCTGGTGCAGCTGAAGTCGCGCGATGTGATGATGTCGACGGTGTGGAAGGGCGAGGCGACGCTGGCGGTGTTCGATAACCCGTACCTGGAGCTGCCGGCGCTGCGGCCGACGGAGGTGCTGGCCGGGTACCGTTTTTCGTTCGCGCTGACGGTGGACGATGTTATGCTGCTGCGCGATCTGCGCGGCGGCGACGGCGCTTGACCGCCTACCGCCGATGGCTTATGCTGGTGGTAAGAATAACGGCGGGAGGGATGGACGATGGTGGTACGGATTTGGCGCGGGCAGGCGACGCGGGAGAATGCGCCCGCGTATTACCGGCATGTGACGGGGAAGGTTTTCCCGGAGCTGAAGGAGATCGCGGGTCATAAGGGGGCGTATCTGCTGCAGCGGGAGACGGCCGCGGGGGTGGAGTTTCTGGCGGTGACGATGTGGGAATCGCTGGACGCGATCCGCGCGTTCGCGGGCAATGACGCGGAGACGGCGGTGGTGGAGCCGGCCGCGCAGGCGGTGTTGTCGGATTTCGACGATTTTGCCCGGCATTTTACGATGACTTACGGTACCTGCGGACAATAGCGGATCAGGAGCCTGCCGGCTACGCCGGCAGGCTTATTTTTTCCTCGCGGATCGGCAGGTTGACGAGCGCCGCCAGAGCGGCCAGAACAATGTCGGCGTACCACATCCACATGTAGTTGCCGTCGTGGGCCATCGCCAGGCCGCCCAGCCACGCGCCGAGAAAGCCGCCGATCTGGTGGGTGAGCAGCGTCAGGCCGAACAGGGTGGCGAGGTATCTCGTACCGAAAAGTTTAGCGACCAGGCCGGCGGTCGGCGGCACGGTCGCCAGCCAGGTAAAGCCGAGCGACGCGGCAAAGATGTAGAAGGTCAGGGCGGTTTTGGGGGCGAGGAGGTATATGGCGATCATGACAGCGCGACTGCCGTACATGAGGGCGAGGATGTATTTCATGCGGTACCGCGAGCCCATCGAGCCGGCAAAGAGGCTGCCGGCGACGTTGAACAGGCCGATGAGGGCCAGGGAGAACGCGGATACGTTGGCGGAGTGCCCACATAGAGCGACTTCGCCGGGCAGATGGGTCACCAGGAAGGCGACATGAAAACCGCAGGTGAAGAAGCCGGCATGCAGGCAGAGGTAGCTGCGGTCGCCGAGGGCGGTGCGCAACTGCCGCCGGAGACTTTCCGCGGGCTCGCCGGCAGCGGCGGCGGCAGCGGCCGGCGGGTTTTGGCCCCCCAGTAATGCTGCCAGGGGAATGGTCAGCAGGGTGGTCGCGGCCATGGTAAACATGGCGGCTACCCAGCCGAAGCCGCCAATGATGGCCTGCAGCAGCGGGGCGAAGATGAATTGCCCCAGCGAGCCGCCGGCGTTTATAAACCCGCCGGCGAAGGAGCGGCGCTCGGCGGGCAGATGCCCGGAGGTGGCGCCGATGAGGATGGAGAAGCTCCCCGCGCCCGCGCCTGCGGCGCTCAAGACGCCTATGGTCATAACCAGCGACCATTCCGAATTTGCGAACGGGGTGAGGGCCAGGCCGCCGGCAAGCAGGAGCGCGCCGGCCACGAGAACGGCATAAGGACCCCGCTTGTCGGCGACGGCGCCCATGACGGGCTGAGCCAGCCCCCACACGAACTGCCCCACGGCAAGGGCGAAGCTGATTGAAACGATGCCCAGGCCTGTTGCGGCGTCGAGCGGCGCGACGAAGAGGCCGAGCGATTGCCTGGCCCCCATCGTGATGGCGAGGATAGCCGCCGAGCTAAGCATTAAAATCCAGGCGGCTCGCGATGAACTGATGTGCATGTATGTCTCCTTATAAGCTGCGTTTTGCCCTTATTTAGCCCTGCCCTACCGGGCAAGATGCCGCGATTAACGTGTATATACACTAAAAGTCCGGCCGTTATCCCCGACGTCGGCCGCGATTAAGGCATTAGCGCCTCCAGCTTGGTCAGCAGGTGTTTAAGCCGGGTCAATTCCTCATCTCCCATGTATACCTTTATCGCTTCCTGCGCCTCGCCCCATAGCCGCCAGCCCGTTTCGATGGCGTCTTGCCCCGCTTGCGTCATCGATATCTCCCGGGTGCGCGAGTCTTCGCCCGGGGCGATGGTTATGAGGCCGGCGTCGGTCAGGGGTTTCAGGTTGCGGTTGAGGGTGGTCCGGTCGATGCGGATCAGCTTGGCCAGTTCGCTGATGGTGGTCTTCTCGGCCATTTGGATGTGCCGCAGCAGGGCAAGCTGGGCGACGGTGAGTCCGCTCGGCTTCAGGATATTGTCGTAAAACCGGGTGACCGCCCGGGCGGCCCGGCGCAGGTTCATGCAAACGCACGGGCTGGGGCTTTTCGGATATACTTCACCTATGTTTTTCATGGCAACAGGCACTTCCGTTCTCACCGATGTATGTGTATATACACTTATATTGTTTTAAGAATAGCACTTATGCCGCTTCTGTGTCAAGCGTCGGACACGACGGAGTTTTTTGTCTGTTTCGCCCGGTAGAGGGCTTCGTCGGCCAGTCTGGTGAGCTGTTCGAGGTCGGCGGTTGCGGCGGCGGCGGCGATGCCGATGCTGACGGTGACGGCAACGATGTTCTGCCCCTGGCCGAAACGGTGGCGTTCGACGGTCGCCCTGAGCCGTTCGGCGAAGAGGCCGGCGCTTGTTTTGTCGGCGCCGGCGAGGATGACGAGGAATTCTTCCCCGCCCCAGCGAATGGCGGCGTCGTCTTTGCGGATGCCGGCGGCGAGGAGGGCGGCCAGTTGGCGGAGGACGGTGTCGCCCATGCCGTGGCCGTGGGTGTCGTTGATGTGTTTGAAGTCGTCGATGTCGATCATGAGCAGCGCTATGCCTGCGCCGCTTTCCCGCCCCCCGCCCTTCCTGCCGGCAATGGCGGCGGCGAAGTAGTGGCGGTTGTGGAGGGCGGTGAGGCTGTCTTTGAAGGCGGCCTGCACCAGTACGCCGCATCGGTAGGCGAAGGCGGCGTCGATGACGCCGACGCAGAGCCATACCGCCGGTGAGACGCCACCGGTCAGGTAGCGCTCGGCGAGGAAGCCGAGGAGGTGCAGGAGGGTGACGGACAGGGCGATGATGCCGGAGGCGTGGGTGATGAAGTAGTCGACCATAGTTGACCACCACCCTTTTATGTTTACTAATGAGATTCTTTGCCGCGGCGGCCTTTCCTGCCGCTACGGGTATGGCAATAGTTAGCAGACCGCAGCTTGTTACGGCCTTTGCAAGTTTGCAGGGAATTTCGCCGCCGTCCTGTCATATATTTTTAGCAGCAGCCGGAACGCGGGCGGGCGCGTCCGCGCGGGGAAGACGGTTCACGGCGGGGGGACGGCGGTGTATAATCCGGTTATCGGTATCGCGGCGAGCATCCAGGCCGACGGGGAGGAGCGGCTGTTCGCGGGCGGGGCGTATGTGCGGGCGGTGGCCCTGGCGGGAGGCTGCCCGGTGGTGCTGCCGTTCACCGGCGGGGCGGAGCAGGCGGGCCGCCATCTGGCGGTGGTAGACGGGGTGGTGCTGACCGGGGGCGGGGATGTCGACCCGTGGCTGTACGGGGCCGAGCCGCTGCCCGGCCTGGGGCGGGTGTGGCCGGAGCGGGACGAGTATGAGCTGGCGCTGGTGCGGACGGCGATGGCTTTAGGCCGTCCGGTGCTGGGGATTTGCCGGGGCTTGCAGGCGGCGAATGTGGCTCTGGGAGGGACGCTGCACCAGGATCTGCGCGGCCGGGCGGGCGGATTGCAGCATTGGCAGGAGAGCCGCGGCGAGGTGGCGGGCCATACGGTGGCGGTGAGGGCGGGGACGCTGCTTTGCCGCGTGCTGCGGCGGGATAGGGCGCGGACGAACAGTTTCCACCGCCAGGCAATCGATGGGGTAGCGCCGGGTCTGACGGTGTGCGGCCGGACGGCGGACGGCGTGGTGGAGGCGGTGGAGGATGCGGCGGGGTTGCTGCTGGCGGTGCAGTGGCACCCGGAGGATATGCTCGGCAGCCAGCCGGTGATGCTGGAACTGTTCCGTTGGCTGGTAACTGCGGCTGCCGGTCGCGGCTAGGATGGGAGGCGGGAGGATGAGGATGAGCGGCGGGGTGTGGCGGCGACGGCCGCTGTACTGGGCGATTGCCGGGCTGGTGCTGGCGGCGCTGGCGGTGAGCTTCGCAGCGGCGGATTATGTCGACGAGCTGGAGCTGGCGGCTGCGCCGGGACAGACGGTAAGTCCGCCCGAGGGGGCGGTGAGCCTGAAGATAAATGTGGTGAAGAGGACGCTGGAGGTGTACGACGACGGCGAGCTGCACAAGACTTACCGCGTGGCGGTGGGGAAGAGCAAGACGCCGACGCCGTTCGGGGAATGGAAGGTGGTCTGGAAGGATTACAACTGGGGGACGGGCTTCGGGACGCGCTGGATGGGGTTGAATGTGCCGTGGGGGACGTTCGGCATCCACGGGACGAATAAGCCGTGGTCGATCGGCAGCTTCGCCAGCCATGGGTGCATCCGGATGCGCAACCGGGACGTGGAGGAGCTGTTCGAGTGGGTGCGGATCGGGACACCGGTGTTTATCGAGGGCGGCCGGACGAGGGTGAACCGGGTGCTGAAGTATCAGTCGGTGGGGCCGGATGTGGTGCTGGCGCAGCTGCGGCTGAAGGAGCTGGGGTATCTGGACAGCCGGGCGGACGGCATCTACGGCCTGGTGACCGAGGAGGCGGTGAAGCGGTTCCAGGGCGACCGCGGCCTGGAGGCGAACGGGGTGCTGGGCCCGGAAGCACTGACGGCGCTGGGCGTGAAGCCGTGAAAAGCCCGATTATCGGGCGCGAGCGGTGATGATTTCCTGGGAAATAGGAAAGTTTTTGTCGGGAAAGGTAAAAGCGGCCTGGTACAACCGGGCCGCTTTTGTGCGCGATTATTGCGGCAGGCGGAAGTTGTATCGCCGCTTGCGTGTCTACGGATGAACGCGCTGTATGACTTGCGCCGACTCCGCCGTACCGGCGCCAAACGGGCGTCCATGCCCGTTGTCGCCTCGCCCGGCCGTCCATGGCCGGGCGTACGGTGTCGTTCGCGGCTTGCTTCGTCTACAGCGCGTAACATCCTTCGCCAATGCGCGCTTGCGATACAACTTCCGCCTGCCGCGTGCAGCGTTCGACTGGATCAGCGAACAGCCGTTCAGAAGGCCCCAGATGCTAGGCGGCTCTGCCAGGCGCGCCGCGCCGCGTACTCGGAACGTACGCAAGCAAGCGGCTGGCAGAACAACAACGCAGATGGGGCCTTATCAACGGCTGTCAAATTTTCCAGGTAAGCCCGAGGCCGAAGCCGCGGTAGTTGTGGCGCGGGGCCCCCTCCCCTATTTTATCGGCGGTGAGGTGGCGGTAGGTGGAGGTCAGTTCGAGGTGGGGGTTGAGCCGGTAGGAGAGGCCGAATTCGATGTTGGCGACGTTTTTGCCGCCACCGAGGATGGCGTAAAGGGTGTAGCGGTCGCCGAGTTTGCGGGCGGCGATGACGCCGGCTTGGAGAACGTTTTTGGCGTTTATCCCGGCGCCGCCGCAGGTGCGGGAGTGACCGACGTAAAGCTGGAGACCGTCGCCGAGTTTGCGGATGAGGTTTATTTCCCGGTTGTGCGTTCCGTAGTCACGGGTGTGGCCGGCGGTGTCGAAGTTTATCTGCCGGAAGGCGAGGGCCCAGTGGCCGCCAAGCCCGGCGGTAACGCCGAATTCCGCGGCGTGGCCGCCGGAGAAGGAGTAGGGTTTCCAGTTGAGGTCGAGGGCCAGGCGCCCGGAGGAGAAGTCCTGCAGCGGGCTGGCGCAGACGGGTGCGGCTGCCAGGAGCAGCACCGCGGCCATGAGGATCACGATTTTTTTCATGGTTCACCTCCATGTTTTTTCCGTACAAGTCTACGCGCCGGCTAGCCGTGTTATGAGTGAAAGTCGGGACAAGAGGCAAAAAAAACCGCCGTAATGGCGGCGGCACAGCCGGAAGCAGCTTCAGGGGAGCCGGTCCCCGCCGGCGAGGAGGCGGTCGATGACGGCGGCGAAGGTTTCCAGGGAGTGGGCGCCGTCGATGAGCAGGCCGTCGACGATGAAGATGGGGACGCCGTCAAGGCCGAAGGCGTCAGCTTCCCTTATATCGGCGGCGATCTGCCGGTCGACGGCGGGAGATGTCAGGGCCGCGTCGAGCCTGGACAGGTCCGCCCCCAATTCCGCGGCGGTTTGGCGGAGGAAGGATTCGCCTTCTTTCAGTCTGTCCTGTCCGGCGAATATGCGCCGGTAGAATCGCCAGGCCAAAGCCCCGTCCTGCCGGCGGAGGGCTTCGAAGTAGCGGGCCGCGGGCAGGGCCATGAGGTGGGATTCCAGCGGGCAGTGTTTGAGGACCAGTTTTACGCTGCCGCGGTATTTGGCAAGAACATTGTCGATGATTGCCGCCGCCGACCGGCAATAGGGGCATTGAAAGTCGGTGTATTCGAAGATCGTGACCGGGGCTGACGGCGGGCCTTGGACGGCGGAGCCGGCGATAACCGGCCGATACTCCGCGGCGCACCTGGAACCGAGGGCGGTTTCGCCGTAGTCGCCGATCGACAGTTCGCCCGCCGGAAGGGCCCCGTTGGCGCGGAGCAGTTCGGTCAGGCGCGGGTGGTAGCCGCTGTCGGCGGCCTGGTCGATTACGGTACGGCCGTCCCGGTCGGCGGTGTTCGCGTCGGCGCCGGAATCCAGCAGCAGGAGGATCATGTCGCGGTCGCCGCGCCGCGCCGCCCACATGAGCGGCGTCCAGCCCATGATGTCCCGGTGATCGAGGGCCGCCCCGGCGGCGATCAGCATGGCGGCGCCGGCGACGTTGCCGCGCTGGGCCGCCGCGATCAGGGCGGTTATGCCGTTGGCGGCCTGGAGGTTGACATCGGCGCCGCGGTGGATGAGGATATCGGTCAGCCAGGTGCTGCCGGCCTGAACGGCCACGATCAGCGGCGTGCGCTGCCAGTTGTCGCGGGCGTCGATGCCGGCCCCGTGGGCGAGGAGCATTTGGGCCATGGCGATGTCGGCTCTGGCGGCGGCGATGATGAGCGGCGACTTGCCCCATACGTCGCGGGTGTCGACCGCCGTCCCGCCGGCCAGCAATTTTTCCGCCGCCGTCAGGTCACTGTGCCTGACTGCCGCAAGTAAGGCATCGTCTTTTCCGGCCGCTCCGGCCGCGGTTGGCAGGGTCAATGCCAACGCCAGAAGCAAGCATGCCGCCAGGCGTTTTTTCCACACAGGCTTTTCCTCCCCTCGTCCCGCTTCTGCGGGTATGTAGAATGTATACGCGCAGATGGCGAAAAAATTCGCCGCAACCAGGGTCCGGGGCGCATAGCCTGCGGTTAATCCCGGCGCAGCGGCCGCATATAATAAGAAAAACACCGAAAGGCGGTCGATGTGGATGGTTTCAGCACGGATGATAAGAGGGTTGTGTCTGGCGCTGGTTCTGACGGTTACTTTTCTCATGAGTCCTGCGGCGGTTATGGCGGCGCCGGCGAGCGGGAATTTAAGGCCGGCCGTGGAGTCTGACCCGATGACCAAGTGCGTCGATTCCGCAGGCGTCAACGAGAATTTCGAATTCGTTGCCGCCGAGCCAGGGGAGCCAGCCCCGGAGGGCCTTTATCGCGACCACGACCGGGACCGGGACCGCCACCACCGCCAACGCTGCGAGCGGGTGCGCCATAACTGCATGGAGCAGTGCCGACACCACCGCGGCCACCACGATAACCGCCATCACTGTATCGAGCGCTGCATGCGCAACCACGATTGCCATAACTATCGTTAGCGTTCCGCCGGGGAACACGGCAAGGAGGCAGATAATCCTGCCTCCTTGGTTTTAGGGCCATGTTTTGTGTATTATGTTTATCCGCCGGGATTAACCTTGCCCGGTGGCGGGCGGACGGCCCCGGACGAGATAGACGGCGTAGACGGCGACAAAGAGGACCATGACGGCGGCGGCGGCGAGGTATACGGCGGAGTAGCCGGCGGCTTCGGCGACGAAGCCGAGAAGGATGACGCCGCCGCCGATGCCGCTGTCGATGAAGTTGTAGTAGGTGGCGTTTACGGCGGCCCGGCGTTCGGGGGGGACAAGGCTGACCATCCAAGCCTGCAGGGAGGGGAAAAGGATGCCTAAGCCCAGGCCGTGGAAGGCGGCGGCGGTGAGGAGGACGGGGGTGGAGGCTGTGTGGGCGAGAAAGAGCTGGCCGACGCCGAGGCAGACGGCGCCGGGGACGACGACCAGGGCGGGGCCTTTACGGTCAAAGATGCGGCCGACGAAGAGCCGTGCGAGGAAGACGAAGAGGGTGGATACGGTGAAGAAGTAGCCGACGGTGGTGAGGCCGGCTTCTTTGGCGAGAAGGGTGACGAAGCCGATGACGCCGCCGGCGGCTGCGCCGGTCATCAGGCAGAGGAGCGCGGGGAAGGCGGCTTTCCGCTCCATGAGGCGGTCGAGCAGGGAGACGGCGCCGGCCGGCCGGGCGGCGCCGGCGGGAGCGGCCGGGGGCGAGGGGAAAGCGCCCATGCCGAGGACGGCGATAAGCTGTCCAGCGACGGCGGCGGCGAACAGGGCCCCATAGCCGTGGTCGGCGGCCAGCCAGACGCCGAGCGCCGGGGAGATGGCGAGGGAGACGGTGCTGCCGAGCCCGAAGTAGCCGAGGCCTTCGCCGCGGCGGACGGCGGGGATGATGTCGACGGCGAGGGTGGCGTACATGGTGGTGGCGATGCCGAAGCCGAGACCGTGGAACAGGCGGACGACGATGGCGAGGCCGACGGTGTCGGCCCAGTAGTAGATCCCGGCCGACAGCATGCAGACGATCATGCCGATGAGCAGGAAGCGCTTTTTGCCCAGGCGGCCGATGCCGGCGTCGGTGAACAGGCGGACGGCGACGGCCGAGAAGGTGAAGCTGCCCATGACCAGGCCGATTTGGCTGTCCGAGCCGCCGCAGTCGGCGATGAAGAGGGGCAGGACGGGCATGGTGAGGTGGAAGCCCGAAAAGAGCAGGGCGTTGGAGAGGGTGAGGATGATGAAGTTTTTGGTCCAGAGGGGTCCGGTGAGGGGTACGGTCATGTAAAGACTCCTTGAATCCCGACCGGGGCGCGGGTGGTGTCGATGGTTGTCGGTCGTATACTTCCAGGCGGGCGAGGGAATATCCTGCCGGAATACGAAAAGGCCCGCGCTATGAAGGCGCGGGCCGTAGGGAATCGGAATTTTTACAGGCTGAAGCGGCTGACGGCGGCCTGGAGCTCTTCGGCCATTCTGGCCAACGCCTGGCTGGCGGCGGCGATTTCTTGCATGGAGGCCGACTGTTCTTCGGTAGCGGCGGAGACGTTCTGGCTCTGCGCGGCTGCCCCTTTGCTGACTCCTTCGATTTCGCGGACGGCGGCCACTATCTGCTGGCTGCCCTGGGACAGGCGGCGGATTGCGGCGGATATTTCCTGCACCTGGCCGGAAAGGTCGGCGGCGAGGGCGGCTATTTCACCGAACGATTGTCCGGCGGAATGGACGACTTGGGTGCCGACTTTTACTTCGCGCGTTCCTGCTTCCATGGCGCTGACCGCCTGGGAGGTGTCGGCCTGGATTTCGCCGATGAGGGCGGCGATCCTGGCCGCCGCGTCCTGGGATTGTTCGGCAAGCTTGCGGACTTCGTCGGCGACTACGGCGAAGCCGCGGCCCGATTCCCCCGCCCTGGCGGCCTCGATGGCAGCGTTGAGGGCGAGAAGGTTGGTTTGGCCGGCGATGCCGGAGATGGTCCCGACGATCTCGCCGATTTCCTGTGAACGCGCCCCCAGCCGGCTGACGACCTGGGCGGAATTAACGACCGTTTTTTCGATGCTGGTTATCTGGCTGACTGCCCTGTCGATGGCCGCGCCGCCGTCTTTGGCTGTGCCGGCGGTCTTGCCGGCGGCGGCGGCGGCGGTGTCGGCGCTGGCGGCGATTTGCCTTATGCCGGTTGAGAGATCTTCGAACGAGGCCACGGTCTGATCTACAGCTCTGACTTGTCGGGCGGCGCCGGCGGCGACCTGGGTGATTGATTCGGCGACCTGCCCGGCGGCGAGGGCCGATTGTTCGGCGCTGGCGGTCATCTGCTGAGAGGAGGCGGCGATCTGCCCTGCCGAGTGGGATATCTGGCCGACAAGCTGCCTGAGGCCGGTGACCATGGTGTTGGAGGTGGCGGCCAGGCGGCCAATTTCGTCGCGGCTTTGTATTTCGAGAGCGGCTACGGCGAGGTTGCCGCCGGCTACTTGATGTAGTTTTTCCATGACCTGCCGGACAGATCTGGCGAGCCGGCCGGTAAGAAATGCGGCGCCGATGAGACCGATGACGAGGACGAGCGCCGATACGGTGACGACGCGGAAGGTGAGGCCGCTGGCGACGGCCTGGATGCGGCTTTGAGGCGTGCCGGTGAAGATCAGGCCGATGGTTTTGCCGTTAGCGCCGATGAGCGGGCCGTAGGCGGTGGTATAGTCTATCCCGGCGATGCGGTTGGCGCCAACGTAGACCTTGCCCTGCTTGAGGACGGTGTCGAGGATGCCGGGGTTGTCGAGGGTGGTGCCGGTCATGCGTTTGCCGTCGGCGCTTACGAGGGTGGTGGCGACCCGCTCGCTGCCGAGGAAAAGGGTAAATTCGGAGCCGAACATTTTTTTGGCCATGTCGACGATTTCGTTCTCGCTGACGACGTAGCCGGTGGAGATAACGCCGACGAGGACGCCGGCTTCGTAGAGCGGGGCGCCCGCCCGCACGGAGAGCTTGACGACCTTGCCTTCCTCGATGCCGACGAAAGGTTTGCCGACCATGGCCTGGGCGACATTGACCTGGTTGGCGATGCTATCGTCGGGCTTGGGGATTTTGCCGGGCTCGTGGGTGCGGATGAGGGCGAAGCCTTTGGGGTCGGTGATGACCATGTAGTCGAGCTGGCCCTCTTTCATGAGCGGGGTGGTTATGGCGAACAGGGCCTGGGCGTCGCGGCGCTTGGCGGCGTCGATAATCTGGGGATTGCGGGCCAGCGCCTGAGCGTGGCCGAGGGCGTTGGTCTTATATGTGTCGAGCATGTGCGTCATGCCTCTGTAGCGGGCGGCCATGTCCTGCCGGTCGTTTTCTTCGAGGTAGGCGCGGGTGGTATAGACGGAAAAGCCGGCGATAACTAAGACTATCATGAGGAGGGCGACGGTGACTCCGGCGAGGATGCGGAACTGAAGACTGTTGACGTTCATTTCTCTCACCCCGTCTATTGTATTGTCGGAGAGCTGGAGCATGTCCCGCGGCAGGATGGTGATTTTAGGAAAATACCCGATTATTTGGTCGTTATTGTTAAAAGCATACCATGGCACTAAAACTTATGTCAATTTGCTTTGCTTATGGGTGCAATAATCATTAATTATATCTCCAGAATCAAAAAAAACACCGGCCCTCATTTGCGAGGGCCGGCGACGTTTCACTCTTGGGCGAAAAGATTGGTGGATAGGTAGCGTTCGCCTGTATCCGGCAGGATGACGACAATGGTTTTTCCTGCGTTTTCCGGTCGGCGGGCGAGTTCGTCGGCGGCGAAGGCGGCAGCGCCGCTCGATATGCCGACAAGGAGCCCTTCGGTGCGGGCGAGGGCGCGGGCGGTGCGGAAGGCGTCGTCGGCTTTGACGGTGGCGATGGCGTCGATGACGGCGGTGTCGAGGATTTTGGGGACGAAGCCGGCGCCGATGCCCTGGATTTTGTGGGGGCCGGGCTTGCCACCGGAGAGGACAGGCGAGTCGTAGGGCTCGACGGCGACGACGCGGATGGCGGGGTTGCGCTGTTTGAGGACGCCGCCGACGCCGGTGATGGTGCCGCCGGTGCCGACGCCGGCGACGAAGATGTCGATCTTGCCGCCGGTGTCGCGCCAGATTTCTTCGGCGGTGGTGCGGCGGTGGACGGCGGGGTTGGCGGGGTTTTCGAACTGCTGGGGCATAAAGGCGTTGGGGGTGGCGGCGACTATTTCCCCGGCTTTGGCGATGGCCCCTTTCATGCCTTCGGGGCCGGGGGTGAGGACGAGTTCGGCGCCGAGGGCTTTTAGGAGGCTGCGCCGTTCCTGGCTCATGGTTTCGGGCATTGTGAGGACGATTTTGTAGCCGCGGGCGGCGGCGACGAAGGCGAGGCCTACGCCGGTATTGCCGCTGGTGGGTTCGACGATGAGGGTGTCTTTATTGATGAGGCCGGCTTCTTCGGCGGCGGTTATCATGGCGAAGGCGGCGCGGTCTTTGACGCTGCCGAGGGGGTTGAAGTATTCGAGTTTGGCGAGGATGCGGGCTTTGAGGCCTTCGGCGCGGGCGTAGCCGGCAAGCTCAAGGAGCGGGGTGTTGCCGATGAGGTCGGTGAGGGAATGGGCGATGGCCATAGGAGGTACCTCCCTATTGGGTTTTCTGTTGCAACAGAACCGTATACTCCGGCTCTGCTATTCTTTATTCTTTTTTTGCCGGAAGCCGTGGCCGGCGGAGATTTTGCGGCCGATGGCGGTGATTTTGCCGGTGATGCAGGAGCGGCACTGGGCCGGGGTGTCGCCGACGCAGATTTTGCCGGGATAGAGGGCGTAGTGGCGGCGGTAGTCGCCTTCGGTGACGTTGGGCATGACGACGTTGGCGCCGCTTTGGAGGGCAATGATGCGGCCGTTTTTGTCGAGGGTTTCCATGGCGGTGGTGGCGGGGATGTTGATGTCGGGCAGGAGCAGTCTTATTATGGCCATGACTTTGAGGCTTAATGTGAAGGCGCCGCCGGCGGCCGCGGCGAGCGGGGTGTCGGGGTTGGGGATGAAGGGGCCGACGCCGATCATGTCGGCGTCCAGGTCTTTGAAGAAGAGGATGTCGTCGGCGAGGGATTCGAGGGTCTGGCCGGGCAGGCCGATGAGGCAGCCGGTGCCGACTTCGTAGCCGAGAGCTTTGAGGTCGCGGAGACAGCGGAGACGGTTGGCGAAGCTCATGCCGGGGTCGAGGTCCTCGTAGAGGCGGCAGTCGGTGGTTTCGATGCGCAAGAGGTAGCGGTCGGCGCCGGCCTGTTTGTAGGCGGCGTATTCTTCGCAGCTTTTTTCGCCGATGCTGAGGGTGATGGCGACGCCGAGTTTTTTGATTTCGCCGATGATATGGCGGAGGATGTCGGGGGTGTAGTAGGGGTCTTCGCCCGATTGGAGGACGACGGTTTTGTAGCCGTATTCCTTGGCTTTGCGTCCGAGGTCGATGATGGCGTCGGGCTCCAGGCGGTAGCGGTGGACGTTTTTGTTGTCGCGGCGCAGGCCGCAGTAGTGGCAGTTTTGGCGGCAGGTGTTGGAGAATTCGATGAGGCCGCGCAGGTGGACTTCGTCGCCGACGTAAAGCCGGCGGACCCGGTCGGCGGCGGCGAAGAGGTCCTGGGTATGGGCGTCGTCGGCGAGGAGGGCGACGATTTCGGGCTTGTCGAGTTGGTGGGTTGTTTCGGCTTTGGCGATGAGGGCGGCGATGTCCATGGCGGGCCTCCTCCTGGCGGGTATTTGCTATTATTATACAACAATTCCTATCGGAATGCTATGGATTTTTGACGGGCGGGTATTGTTGATTTAGTTTGTGTGGGAAAGAGGCTTGTCATTATACCACGCGTGGAAAGACAGAGAATCCCCTCGCTCTGTCGACTGTTCCCCTGCCTTGCCCGCGGAGAACGCAGGCTATGCGCCGGAGCTGCGGCCGAACGCGCCGTAAGCAGACACACGCCGCTTTAGCGGCGATGTGGTCGCTTATGCCTGCAAGGCGAAGGCTTGCGCCGACACAGCCGTACCGTCGCCAACTGTCGTCCGTGACAGATGGCTCCTCGCCCGTCCGTCCATGGACGGGCGTACGTTCGTGTTACCGGCAAGCTTCACCTACGGCGCGTAACGGCCTCCGCAACGGCGCTACGCCTGCGTTCTCCGTGTTGCAGTACGATGTCCCCTAAAAAGCGATGGACTGCCGCAGCCGTTCAGAAGTCCCCAGATGCAAGGCGGCTCCGTCGGGCGTGCCGCGACGCGTACTCGGGCCGTACGCTAGCAAGCGCCCGACGGAACAACACCGCAGATGGGGCTTATCAACGGCTGCCCTGGTAAGATAGCACGCGATTGAGCGTCTGTTGCCAGAGTTTTTCGATCTCCGCGAAGTTCATGTTCGGGACGTAGTAGGTTTCGAGTTCGTCGTGGAGGGTTTTGGCGCGTTTGATGCAGGCGACGCTTTTGACGAACAGTTCCCAGAAAAGGTCCTGGTCGTAGGTGACGGCGGCGGCGCGGGTGGCGACGGTGTCGCTTCGCCGGCATTCGCCCATGTCGATGGTGAGCTCGGGCTGGCGGGCGGCGTGGTAGGGGTGCGGCAGGAAGGAGGTGGTGACGGCGACATCGAGAGCGGGGATGACGGCGTGTTCGGGTTTTTCAGGGTCGAGGGGGCAGTAGAAGGCTTCGACGTCGAGCCCTTTGGCGAGGGCGGCGTCGACGACTTTGCGGACGAGGGTGCTTTTGCCGCAGCCGGGGTCGCCGGTGACGACGAAGCAGCGGCCGGCGGGCCAGACGGAGGTGTCGAGGTAGTTGACCATGCCGTCGGGGGTGATGGCGGAGGCGAAGAGTTTGCGGAGGCGGCCGGCGCCTACGGTGTCGCGGCTGCCGAAGACGGCGGCGAGGAGCTGCCGGGCCCGGTCGTTGGCGGCGGCGTGGTCGAGGGCTTCGGCGTTGGCGGCTTCCCAGTCGTCGTAGAGGGCTTTGGCGGCGCGGAGGAGGCGGTAGGCGCGCTGGAAGCTGGTGCTTATTTCGGCGGTGCAGGCTATTATCTGCCGTTTGTTGGCGACCATGCCGCCCTCGTTCCAGAAGTCGCCGAGGTGGATGATTTCGTCGACGCAGCCGGGGTGGCGGGGGTCGACGACGTGGGGGGCGGTGCCGTCGATGAAGGCGACGCCGAGGGCGGGGACGACGACGCCGTCAAGGGAGCCGTTGTCGCTGGAGCAATGGTGATGCTCGATGTCGAAGCCGCGGGCGCAGAGCTGCTCCCCCATCCGGCGCATGAAGGTGCTTTTCCCCGTCCCCGGTCCGCCTTTCATGATGAAGATGCGTCTGGCGTCGGCCGGGATTATGTAGTTGTAGTAGGAGAAGAAGCCCTGGGGCGTGTTGCCGCCCGGAAAGAGGTGACGGATTTTTCCCTCGCTCATGTATTATCCTCCTGTTCGGCCTGCCGGCGGCGGGCCGGTTTTTAACGCACATTATGATATGCGACGGAGGGGATTCTGCCACCGGGGAACGAGGAGGGAAGAATTTGTTATGGTGCTTTCTTGGAGGGACTGCAGGCAGCAAAAAATAAGCCTCCGCAAGTATGCAGAGGTCTTGAGGGTAACAGGTCTAACAGTTTTTCCACGCGGCTGTTCCCCGGCATCGGGTCACCCACCCGCTGCGGGCGGCGGACTTACTAGGCTCGTCGCCGACAGCACCGCACCACCGCCACACGGACGTCCATGTCCGAGTGTCGGTTCTCGCCGCCGTCCATGGCGGCTCGTGCGGTGCTGTTACCGGCTCTCTCGCCAAGTAGCGGCCGCCGTCCTCGCTAACCGTGGTTGCCCCGATGCCCGGGGACGCCGCGGTCCTTTTAACAGTTTACAGACCTGGGTACGAGCAGGCGCTCGCCATGTGGCCGGTAAGGGTGGGCTGGATTTTTTCTTTGACGATGGCGACGGCGGCGAGGTAGCGGTCGAGGTCGACGCCGGTGGCGACGCCCATGGCGCGGAGCATGTTGAGCAGGTCTTCGGTGGCGGTGTTGCCGGCCGCGCCGGGGGCGAACGGGCAGCCGCCGAGGCCGCCGATGGCGGTTTCGAAGGTGGTTATGCCGGCTTCGAGGCCGGCAAGGGTGTTGGCGAGGCCCATGCCGCGGGTGTCGTGGAGATGGAGGGCGACGGGCACGGCGGGGAAGGCGGCGAGGAAGCGCTGGCTAAGCCGGTATACCTGCAGCGGGTTGGCGACGCCGATGGTGTCGCAGAGGGCGACGGAGCAAGCGCCGGCGGCGACGGCGGCCTCGACGAGGCTGAAGACGTCTTTTTCCGCCACCGGGCCGGCGAAGGGGCAGCCGAAGGAGGTGGCGGCGGCGAGGCGGATTTTGAGGCCGGGGAGCTCAGCGGTTATGCCGGCGAGGTCCTGAAGGGATTGCTCGCGGGTGCGGTTGATGTTGGCGAGGTTGTGGCGTTCGCTGGCGGAGATGACGCAGGTGACTTCGCGGAGGCCGCAGTCGTAGGCTTTCCGGGCGCCGGTGAGGTTGGGGACGAGGGCGAAGAGGCGGAGGCTGTCGGCCTCCCGCCTGGCGACGGCGGCGCGGGCAACTTCGGCGGCGTCGGCCATCTGGGGGATGGCTTTGGGGTGGACGAAGGAGGTTACTTCGAGGTTTTTGACGCCGGCGGCGATGACGGCGGCGATGATTTCGTGCTTGACGTCGGTGGGGATGGGGGTTTTGATGTTCTGGAAGCCGTCGCGCGGGCCTACTTCGATGATTTCGACGTTTTGGGGGATTTTCACGGTTTTCGCCTCCTGCTCAGATGGCTCCGTCGGCTTTCAGCCCGGCAACCTGTTCGCCGTTCAGCCCGAGGAGTTCGCCGAGGACGGCGGCGTTGTGCTCGCCGAGGGCCGGCGAGGGGACGCGGATGGAGGGCGGGGTGGCGGACATTTTGATGTGCGAGCCGGTGATTTTGAGTTTGCCTGCTTTGGGGTGGTCGATTTCGACGAACATTTCGCGGGCGCCGGCAATGTGGGGGTCGTTGACGACTTGCTCGATGTTGTTGATGGGTGCGGCGGGGACGCCGGCGGCGAGGAGCATGTCGACGAGGTCGGCGACTTTGTGCTGCACGGTCCAGTTTTCGACTTCGATTTTGACGGCGGCGTGGTTCTGCACCCGGTCGCGGACACGGGCCCATTCCTGTTTGGCGGCGAGGTCGGGGCGCTGCATGAGGGCGCAGAGGTTCTGCCACAGTTTGTCGTTGGCGGTGCCGATGACGAGGCTGCCGTCGGCGGCTTTGAAGGAGTCGTAGGGGTAGGTTGATTCGTAGCGGTTGCCGATACGCTGGGGGATGCGTTTTTCGGTGAGGTAGATCATGTTGATGATTTCGAGGCTGGCGACGGCGGAGTCGACGAGGGCGACGTCGACTTTCTGGCCTTCGCCGGTGAGGCTGCGGTTGTGGACGGCGGCGAGGATGCCGATGACGCAGGAGAGCCCGCCGAGGACGTCGCCCATGGCGGTGCCGGTGCGGGTGGGTTCGCCGCCGGGCCAGCCGGTGGTGCTCATGAGGCCGCTCATGGCCTGGGAGATTATGTCGTAGCCGGGCCGGTCCTTGTAGGGGCCGTAGTGGCCGAAGCCGGAGATGGCGGCGTAGATTATGCGGGGGTTGATTTTTTGGAGGTCTTCGTAGCCGAGGCCGAGTTTTTCCATGGTGCCGGGCCGGAAGTTTTCGAGGACGATGTCGGCTTTTTGGACGAGCTGGCGGAAGAGTTCCTTGCCTGTGGGGGCTTTGAGGTTGACGGTGATGCCGCGCTTGTTGCGGTTGAGGTTCATGAAGTAGGCGCTTTCGCCGTTCTGGAAGGGGCCCATGTGCCGTTCGTCGGCGCCTTTTTCCGGTTCTTCGACTTTGATGACGTTGGCCCCCATGTCGGCCATTATCATCCCGGCGAACGGGCCGGCGAGCACTCTTGTCATGTCGAGGACGGTCAAACCCTGCAGGGCGCCGCGTCTTGTTTCCATATCGTTTCCTCCCCGTTTTCTATTGCGGTATGTGATTATATGATGCAAATACTGTGCCAAGACGGGGAGGAGGATTACCCGGCCGTTCTCACGACAGCGGATCGCGGCCGGCGGTTTTTTCGCGGTATTGTTTGAGCTTGCGCCAGAGGGTGGAGCGGCCGATGCCGAGGCGGTCGGCGGCTTCCTGGGCGGTGGCGGAGTTTTTGAGGACGGCGGCGATTTTCGCCATTTCGCTGCGCGCGAGTTCCTGGCGCAGGTCGCCGCGCGGGATTGCGCCGTCGGCGGCGACCGCCTCTTCGAGGATGTTGGGGGCGATGGCCGCGAGCAGGCTCCTGGCGTCGGCGCCGCCGTAGCCGGCCTGGAAGAAGGCGAGGCGCTGGACGAAGTTGTAGAGTTCGCGGACGTTGCCGGGCCAGGAGTAGTTTTCGAGGTAGGGGAGCATTTCCCGGAACCAGCCTGCTTCGTCGATGACGGCGCCCGGCAGGAAGTGGCGGCAGAGGTCGGGGATGTCTTCCTTGCGCTCGGCGAGGGCGGGCAGCTCGAGGTAGAGGACGTTGAGCCGGTAGAAGAGGTCGGCGCGGATTTTGCCGGTGGCGAGCAGTTCCCTGGGCGGGGTGTTGGTGGCGGCGACGACGCGGATGTCGACGGAGACGATGCTTTCGCCGCCGACTCTGAGGACTTCGCGCTCCTGGAGGACGCGGAGCAGCCGCCCCTGGAGCTCGACGGGGATGGCTTCGACTTCGTCGAGGAAGATGGTGCCGCCGTGGGCGAGCTCGAACAGGCCGTGCTTGCCTTTGCGCCTGGCGCCGGTGAAGGCGCCTTCTTCGTAGCCGAACAGTTCGCTTTCCAGGAGCGAGGGGGGCAGGGCGCCGCAGTTGACGGCGACGAAGGGGTGGCCGCGCCGCCGGCTGGCGAGGTGGATGCTTTGGGCGAACAGTTCTTTGCCGGTGCCGGAGGGGCCGTAGATGAGGACGGTGAGGTCGGAGGCGGCGAAGCTTTTGGCGAGCCGCTTGCGTTCCTGGATGACGGGCGAGAGGCCGACGATGTCGGCGAAGGAGAAGCGGGCCCGGAACTGGCTGCCGGTGAGCTGTTTGCGGACGTTGCGCTCGGCGTGGACGACGCCGGATACGTCCTGGAAGGTGGCGACGGCGCCGATGGTGGCGCGGCCGTCGGTGACGGGGATGCGGTTGGTGACGATGCGGACGTCGCCGATTTCCTGGATTTCGCCGATCTCGGCCTGGTGGAGTTGGAGGACGCTTTCGAGCCTGGATGTGGGGATGACGGTTTTGACGGCCCGGCCGAGGGTCCTGGCGGCGCTGAGGCCGAGGATGCGCTCGGCGGCGCGGTTGAATACTTCGATTTTGCCGGCTGCGTCGATGGCGATGATGCCGTCATAGACGGAATCGAGGATGGCTTTGAGACGGAAGGCTTTCGCTTTTTCGTCCCGCCGGAGTTTGGCAAGGTCGCGGGCTTTGATGAGGGCGTCGGAGACCGTTTCGCGGCTGGTGCGCAGGAAGACGCTGGGCAGGCCGTTGTTCTGGGCGTAGGTGACGGTGGGGCCGCCGCCGACGACGCAGTAATGGCCGCTGTGGGCGAGGGCGATGATTTTTTCCTCCAGGTCGGCGAGGGTTGTGAAGTTGATGTTGGTGATGGAGGCGCCGAGGACTTTTTCGAGGAGGTCGAGCCCGGTGAGCGGCCAGTAGGAGGTGACGGCGATGTTGGGCGACAGCTCGCGCGCTTCCAGGCAACAGGCCATTATGTCGAAGGGGCCGGTGTCCATGCTGACGACGGGGATGTCGGTGCAGGAGGCTATGTAGGCGGCGGTGCCGCCCCGGCTGACGAATACGTCGACCGGCAGGCCGGCAAGGCATTTCCTGACCACTTCCCCGGACTGGTCCATCGAGCCTTCGTGGACTTCCAGGGCGATGCCCAGCTCTTCGGCCGCCGAGCGGGCCAGCAGTGACAGGTCGCGGAACGGGGAAACGAGAACGATGCGATGCATGGGCGTCTCCTTCGCGTTAATATATTTGTTGTAATTATTTCCCTTCTTTCTTGACGGCGCGGCGAAGTCCTGCCGGCGACTCTCATTTTTGTTTCATGTCCGGGCCATATAGTCTCAGATTCGGGATGCGGCCGGTCCCTGCCGCGTCCCGAGCTGCCGTTATCTTCCAGTTTCCTCCTTGGCACGTTTTTTGCTTATTAGGAAATAAGGAGTTTATTGGGTTATGAAGGCCGTGGCGGCGGAGGGGAGGCAACAGGAAGTTTTCCGTATTGAGCGAGAGGGGTGAAACAGTTGTCCAAAAACGCATGGCGAGGTATCGCCGTTGTCTGTATCGGACTGGTGTTGTGGTTCATTCCCGTACCGGCGGGCCTCAAGCCCGCAGCCTGGCATTTATTCGCTATTTTTGTCGCCACGATTGTCGCTTTTATTTTCCCGCCGCTGCCTTTGGGGGCCCTCGGTCTGATTGCCATGTGCGTGACGGCGCTGGCCGGGGTGGTGAAGATCGGCGATCTGCTGGTCGGCGCGTTCGGCAATACGACGGTGTGGCTGGTGGTGTCGGCTTTCCTGTTCGCCAAGGGGCTGATCAAGACCGGCCTGGGGCGCAGGATCGCGTATACGCTGATCAACGCGATCGGCGACAGCAGCCTGAAGGTGGCGTATGCGTTGGCTTTAAGCGATCTGATCATCGCGCCGGCGACGCCGTCGAATACCGCCCGCGCGGGCGGCGTGCTTTTCCCGATAACGAAGAGCCTTTGCCTGGCGTACGATTCGTCGCCGGGGCCGACCGCCCGCCGCATCGGCGCTTATCTGATGCAGTCGGTCTTCCAGGGCAACGCGGTGACGTCGGCGATGTTCATGACGGCGATGGCGGCCAACCCGCTGGTGGCCGAGCTGGCGTCGAAGGCTCTCGGCATCCAGATAAGCTGGGGCCTATGGGCGCTGGCGGCGTGCGTGCCCGGCATTGTGTCGCTGCTGCTCATTCCGTATTTCCTGTTCAAGGTCTATCCGCCCGAGCTGAAGGCGACGCCGGAGATCAAGAAGCTGGCCGCCACCGAGCTGGCGAAGATGGGCCCGACGACGAAGGCGGAGAAGCTGATGGCGGGGATCTTTTGCCTGGCGCTGCTGCTATGGGCGACGGCGACGATCAACAAGCTGGATGCGACGCTGGTGGCGTTGTCGTGCATCGGCCTGATGCTGGTGTGCCAGGTGCTGGAGTGGCAGGACATCACCGAGGAGAAGGCGGCCTGGGATACGATGTTTTGGTTGGGCAGCCTGGTGTCGCTGTCGGGGTTCCTTCTCAAGCTGGGCTTCATCCCCTGGTTCGCGAAGGCGGCCGGCGCGGCGGTGGCGGGCATAAACTGGCTCCCGGCGCTGCTGGTGCTGGCGGTGATTTATATGTACGCGCATTACGGCTTCGCGAGTCTGACGGCCCACGTGACGGCGATGTATGTGGCGTTCGCGACGATCTGCGTGGCCGCCGGGGCGCCGAAGTACCTGGTGGCGCTGATCCTGGCGTATTTCTCGAACCTGTGCGCCAACCTTACGCATTACGCGACCGGCCCGGCGCCGATTTATTTCGGGGCGGGCTATGTCGACCAGGGGACGTGGTGGAAGCTGGGCTTCGTGGTGTCGCTGATCAATATGGTGATCTGGATCGGCATCGGCGGCGCCTGGTGGAAGGTGCTCGGGCTCTGGTAGCAACTGGCATAGAAAAAGAGGCGTATCCGGACGGATACGCCTCTTTTGTGTTTTGTTTTCCTCCAGTACTAGGTTGGCTCGCGGAGAACGCGGGCTATGCGCCAAAGCTGCGGCCGAACGCGCCGTAAGGTTCGGGCCGACACAGCCGTACCGTCGCCAACGGACGTCCGTGTCCGATGGCTCCTCGCCCGGCCGTCCATGGCCGGGCGTACGTTCGTGTTACCGGCCTGCTTCGCCAACGGCGCGTACTCGTCCTCCGCAACGGCGCTACGCCCGCGTTCTCCGCCGCCTCCGGCGAAAAGAGTGCGATGTCAAAGCATTGTATAGGCTTAGGCCGCGCAGAAGGTCCCAGATGCAAGGCGCACCGGATAAGCAGACACACAACGCTTTAGCGTTGATGTGATCGCTTATACCCGAAAGGGTGCGAGCGCGCCGCGCCGCGTACTCGGACGTACGCAAGCAAGCGGTCTGAGGAGCAACGCCGCAGATGGGGCCTTATGGGCGGCCGTGGCTGTCACCAGCGGCGGTCGGAGCCGCCGCCTCCGCCTGACCCTCCGCCAAATCCTCCTCCCCCCCCTCCCCCACCGCCGCGGCGCATGAGGAGGGACAGGATGAGCCAGGTGAACTGGCCGCCGAAGAAGACCCAGTCGAGGATGAAGAGACCGATGGCGCCGGCGAGGAGAAGGATCTTGCCCCACCAGGGCAGGGCGTCCCACCAGGGGGCGTCGCCCGCCGGCTGGGGCCGGGAGAGGGTTTTCTTCTTGTCGCCGTCGAGGGTGATGCCGTATTCCTGGGCGGCTTCCTGGGCGACGGCGAGGTAGCCGTTGTAGACGCCCCGGTCGTAGTCGCCGCGCTGGAAGTAGGGCAGCATGTATTCGTCCTGGATGCGGCCGGTTTTGGCGTCGGGCAGCCGCCCTTCGAGGCCGTAGCCGACTTCGATGCGGGAGGCGCGGTCGTCGATGGCGACGAGGATGACGACGCCGTTGTTTTTTGTTTTGTCGCCGACGCCCCACTGCCTGAGGATGGCGAGGGCGTATTCGGCCGGTGGCGCGCCGTCGGTGGTTTTGACGACGACGGCGACGATGTGGGCTTTTGTTTTGCCTTTTAGCTGGGAACCGAGGAAGTTGATCCTCGTTTTGGCGTCTTCGCTGAGGACGCCGGCGTAGTCGCGGACGAAGAGGCTGCCTGAGGTGGGCGCGGGCGGAATGGCAGGCTGGGCCCAGGCCACAGCGCCGGAAAGCAGGAACGCCGCCAGCAACAGGCAGGCCAGCCACTTTTTCATGGTTTTATCCCTCGTTTCGGAACGGGGTTAGAATTTGACCTGGGGTACCTGCTTGGCGCCTTCTTCGGCCCGGAAGTATTCTTTGGGGCCGAAGCCCATCATGCCGGCGAAGATGCTGGTCGGTAGGGAACGGATCTTGGTGTTGTAGCCCTGGACGGCGTCGTTGTAATCCTTGCGGGCGACGGCGATGCGGTTTTCGGTGCCGGAGAGCTCGTCCATGAGGGCGCGGAAGTTTTGGTCGGCCTTGAGGTTGGGGTAGTTTTCGACGACGACGAGCAGGCGGGAGAGGGCGGAGTTAAGTTCGCCGTTGGCCTGGGCCTTGGCGGCGGGACCGCCGGCGCCGGCCAGCTTGGCGCGGGCGTCGGCTACCGCGGCGATGGCCTGCTGCTCGTGGACGGCGTAGCCCTTGACGGTGCTGACGAGGTTGGGGATGAGATCGGCGCGGCGCTGGAGCATGTTTTCGATCTGGCTCCATTTGCCGTTGACGTTTTCGTTCATGCCGACGAGGCTGTTGTAGCTTGAAAAGCCGAAGACGACGAGCAGGGCGACCACGGCGATGACGACCCAGAGTGATTTGTTCACTTTTTTACCTCCTGTTTGCTTTGGGGTACTTATATATTATAGCAGAAAATATGCTAGTCCGCCCATTCTGTTACGGGATTATCCTTATCTATAAAGAATATTTCCGCACGGCAGCCGAGGAAGGCGAGCGCGGCGGCCAGTTCGCCCCTGGCGTTCAGGACGTCGGTTTTGTTGAGGTCGGCGAAGCCGTCGATGGGGAAGAAGATGTCGCTGGTATCGGCTTCGATTTTGGCTTTGTCGCCCTGGCGCCAGACCCAGCGGCGGGTGCGGACTTCAAGGCCGTCGGCGTAGACGATTTCGCCGGGAGGGACTTCTTCGGCCTCGGGGCTGCCGAAGGGGGTGAAGATGTCGCCGGGCCGGCTGAGGCGGAGGTGGATGTCGCCGGTCATGCGGCCGAGGTCGTGGGCGCCGATGGGGAGGATGTATTTGAGTGAGACGGCGTTGCCGAGGTCGACGACGCTGTTGATGCTGGGGATGTGACCGGTTTTGACGGCGCGGGTGTGGAGGGCTTCGACCGAGCTGGCGAATTTGTTGGGGTTGAGGCCGAGTTTGGTGAAGGCGTCGCGCCAGACGGCGATGGCGGGATGGTTTTTGACGCCGTCGGGAAAGTTGCCGGCGGCGGCGGCGAGGGAGGCTTCGAGCTTTTTGGCTACGGCGGGCTGGGCGCCGCGGGGGAAGCCTTTGGCGACGACGACGCCGAAGCAGGCGGTGGGGAAAAGGTCGAAGATTTCGGGGGCGACGATGAATTTCATGGGGTCAGCTCCTTTGGAAAATAGGTTGGTTGGGGGGATTATTTCCGCCCGTAGCTTTCACGATAAATGCGTTTTTCGTCAAAGCGGTCCACCCTCCCCGACTGCTCCGCGGGATGGCCGACGGCGACGATGGCGAAGGGCACGATGGGTTCGGGGATGGCGAGGACGCGGCGGACGCCGGCGACGCGCTCGGGGACGGGGTGGACGCCGAGCCAGCAGGTGCCGAGGCCGAGGGCGGCGGCGGCGAGGAGGATGTTCTGGGTGGCGGCGGCGCAGTCCTGGACCCAGTATTCGACCGGGTAGCGGCTGCGGGCCTTGTCGGCGCAGACGACGATGGCGACCGGGGCCTGCCTGAGCATTTGGGAGTAGGGGTGGACGCGGGTTATTTCTTCGCGGGTGGCCTGGTCGTGGACGACGATGAATTCCCACGGCTGTTCGTTGCCGGCCGAGGGAGCGGCCATGGCGGCGGCGAGCAGTTTTTCGACCGCGCCGGCGTCGACCGGCTCGTCGGCGTAGCGGCGGATGCTACGGCGGGTGAAGATGGCTTCCATATGATCAGCTCCTTGTTTTTTTCTTGCGATAGGTCCAGGGCCGGAAGGAATTTATTTTGGCGAGGAGGGCGCCGGCGTCGCCGTCGAATGTGATGGCCCGGTCGTCGACGATGACTTTGGCGGGCGGCTTTTCGTCGGTTACGGCGTCGACGACGATGCCGTGCGCGGCCAGCCAGCGCTCGATGGCGGCGATGCCGCCGGGCTGGTAGCAGCGGGATGAGACGATGACGATCCGGTAGTATTTCCTCATATTCGCTATCGCGTCTTTTATCCCCTCCACGGGCGGGTCGGGGATGATGTCCGCTCCCTGCCAGCCGCTGACGTAGCTGTGGATGACGCCGTCGAAGTCGAGGATGACGGTGGGTTTGAAGGGCATGGCTTTTCACCTCGCGAAACATTATTGCCCATTACCGGCCCGGTCATGCGCGGCGGCCGGCGGCGACGGCGGCGGTTTTTTCGCGCCGCTGGGCAAACTAGCTGCGGGAGGTGATTTTTTATGGTCAGCCGCAGCGAAGCGGACGGGCGGCGGAAACCGGCTGTGCGGCCGGACGCCGGCCTTGACGGAGCCGCTGCCTTGGAGGAGGATGTGTACGCCAAACAGGAGAAGCTGTTCACCGCGGGGACGTCGGAGATGCCGTCGTAGCGGATGCCGTAATTTGCCAGGTGATGACGCAGATTAGGCGGCTGCTTTCCGGCGCACACTAACGCCGAGGGGGTTGGTAGGCCGGGAAGGCCGCGGGCCTGACGCGGGGCGGCGCGCGCGCCCCGGAATATCAGCCCCTGCGGATGCGTTGCCTTACCTTGCGAGGGGGTGAGATGTTTGGAGATGAAGTATGACCACGCCGCGCCCGACCCGGCCGCGGACGCCAGCCTGGCCAAGCGCCGGCGTCTGGAGATGCTCGATATCCGCCCGGCGGTGACGGTTTATAAGCACACGGAGGAATAACGGGGGGCCGCCATGATCGAGGCGGCCCCTTTTTTTTGCCGACGGCGTGCGGCTGCCTGTCATCCCACGGATGAAAGGACGGCCGCTATCGCCAATCCGAGGCTGGCGATGACGGCGGGGTCGGGTTGTGCTTTGGCGGCTTCGGCCTCGCTGACTCTTGTTAGAAGATCGAGGGACCGCAAGGCGATAACTTTCCGGGTGAGGTCGTAGTTGTCGAGCTGGTCGGCCAAAAGGTCCGCGGATTGCCGGTTTTTGCCCATGTGCGCTACCTCCGTTTTTTTCCATTGTATGAACTGCGGGGCGCCACTGTGACGGCCGTGGACATGGCCGCCGGCGTCGCGATGGTTGCGGCAGGGGATTTGTGCGCCGAATGCGCGGGTTTCTATTGACTTGTATCCTTCCATGTGATACATTTTTTGTAAGCCATATCAATTTTCTTTTCCTGTTGATGTCTGTGTGTAAACGCAGACCTCTTTTTTTTACCCGGCGGACCGGGAATACTAGGCCAGGGGTGATAAAAATGAGTGATCGTGACCGGAGCGAGTATGTCCGTTTTCCGGAACGGGTGAAGACGGGAGATTCCCTCGGCTCGGCCAAGGAGATGGTGGCGGCGGCGCGGCTGGCTGAGCGGGAGGAGAAACGGCTGGGCGATGAGCCGGCGGCGACGGTGTCGCAGGATGCGTTCGCGGCCGCGGAGGACATAGAGGAATAATAAGGGAACTTGGGTCGGAAGGAATATTGCCTCCTGCCGCTTAAATAGTAGGGTAACGGAACGCGGCAGGAGGTTTTGCGATGTTAAGCGGTATTGCGGTGTCGAAAAAAGGTAAGATCGCCCTGGCGGCCGGGCTGGTTGCCCTGCTCGCCATGGGTTTTTGGTGGAATTCGCTGCTGGCCAAGATGGCGTCCGCCGCCCAGACCCAGCTTGTGGCCAAGGTCAATGAGCAGGTGAACGGTAAGGTGACGGTCGGTAAAATTGAGTTTTCGATTTCCGGGTCGCTGATTATGGATGGCGTTACGGTGAGCGACCGGCAGAATGCGGTGGTGGGCAAGAGCGAACGGATCGCGGTGCGGTTCGGCATCGGCGATGTGCTGGCCGGGCGCGCCGATCTTTCGGCGGTGAAGAGCGTGACGCTGGAAAACGCCGCGATGACGCTGACGAGCGGCAAGGACGGCCGCTGGAACTGGGAGGATCTTATCAAGACAAGCAAGGACCGGGAGATGGCTTTCCGCGGGACGGTGACCGTAAAGCAGGGAACGCTGCTGGCGGGGTCGGCGGGAAACGAGCGCAAGCTGGAGGCGGTGAACGGGACCGTGGATTTCGCCCGCTATCCGGCGCTGGCTTTCGATCTGACGGCGAAGACGGGCAGTACACCGCTGGCGGCAAAGGGGTCGTGGGCCGAGGGCGGCGACGGCGAGGTGACGCTGAAGGCCGACCAGGCGGCGCTGGCCGATCTGCCGCTGGGGCTCATCGGGGCCGGCGATCTGAAGCTGACGGGCGGCACGGCGAAGAATTTGTCGGTGACGGTGAAGCAGAAGACCGGCAAGCTGAGCCTGACCGCCGAGGGAGCGGTGGAGAAGCTGGCGGCGACGGTGGCGGGCTACGCGCTGAGCGAGGGCGCGGGCAAGGTGAGTATGACGGACGGAAAGGTGGCGCTGCAGGAGGCGGCGGTGCTGGTGAACGGCCAAAAGGTGACGGCCGGCGGCATGGTAACGCTGGCCGATGCAGCTCTGGCGCTTGATCTCGAGCTGGCGGCGGCGGCGTTCGATCCCGGGGCGTTCGGCACTACGCCGCTGAAAGGACAGCTGGCGTTTCAGGCGAAGGTTGCGGGGACGACAGCCAACCCGACGACCAGGGGCACGTTCACGCTCAACCAGGGGAGCTTCGGGGCGGTGGCGTTCACGAACGGCCGCGGCAGCTTCACGTATTCCGGCGGGACGTTGACGCTGACTGACACCCATGCGAACGCCTGGGACGGGGCGCTGGCCATCCAGGGCAATATCGTGCCGGCGACGCAGCAGTATAATATGACGGCGAATGGACGCGGCGTGGACGCCGGGCTGCTTTCCGAGAAGGATATCCGCGGCCGGACGGATTTCGACGCCCGGCTGGAGGGCAAGGGCGCGAGCGGCGGTTATGCCGAGGGCAGCTTCAAGATGGGCGATGGGTCGTTTTCGGGTATCCCTTTCCTGTCGATGACCGGCGATTTTGTGAAGCAGGGCGAGCAGATGAATTTCCGCAACGTGATCGTGAATACGGTGGGCGGCTCGTTTTCGGCCGAGGGCCTGACGGATGGTGCGATTGTAAGGCTGCGCCGTACGGGCGACACGACGGTTTCTTCGCCCCGCGAGGCGCTGGAAAAGGCGGTCACGGATAAGGTGGGCGAGAGTCTGCTGAAGAAGTTGCTGCCGGGTAGGTAATAGGCAAGGCCCGCGATTTTTCGCGGGCCTTTGTGTTTGTATTTGGAGTTAGATTTCGCGGAGACCGTGTATCGGCAACCCGAGGAATCAATACAAGTTTATTGCAGCAAGGCCGAGATACTCTTTGAGCGCCAGGACGAGCTGGCCGGCGGCTGCCGGGGTGGGCCAGAGGTCGGTGTAGTGGAACCGGCGGACGACATTGTCCTGGTAGTCGGTGGGGTACGGGAGGACGGCGACGCCGGCTTTGCCGAACTGGCGGACAGCGCGTTCCATGTGGTAGGCGGAGGTGACGAGGATGGGACGAGCGAAGCCGCGCTGCCTGAGGATGGCGGCGGTGTTGCGGGCGTTGTCGCCGGTGTTGAGGCTGGCGGTTTCGGTGATGATTTTGTCGTCCGGGACGCCGAGGGTGAGGAGGATGCTGCGGGCGACTTCGGCTTCGACGCCGCCGGTGGCGAAGACCTGGCCGCCGGATATGATTATGGGAACGCTTAGCTTGTGGTGTAGCTGGAGGCCGGTGAGCAGGCGGTTGGCGGACGAGCCGGAGAGGTGGCCGCGGCCGCCGAGGTTGGGGGTGTCGAGGGTGACGCCGCCGCCGAGGACGACGATGACGTCGCCGCTCACCTGGGCCGGTGGAGTGTGGCAGGTTTCGAGGGAGTTGACGAGGGGGCCGCTGACGAGGGCGATGCTGGTAAGGTAGAGGACGGCGGCGGCGAGGAGGGCGGCGCGGGAAAGGGCGCGGCTGCTGCGGCGCCGCCAGGCGAGGAGGAGCAGGGCGAGGATGAAGAGACCGGGCGGGAAAAGGAAGACTGTATAGAGAAATTTGATGACATACACGGCGGTCAGTCCTTTCCGGCGCCGGCTAGTAGTAATTTCCAAATAATGTAATATTATGCTAGGAATAATTTGTAAATTTCTTCCTATTATGCCGGGTGACGACTGTAAAAACGGCCCCGCCACGGATGGCGGGGGCGCTTGGGATGCGGTATTATTCGCCGGTGATTTCGGAGAAGCCGATGACGGTGACGAGGTCGTCTTCGGTGAGGTTTTTCTGGTAGATTTCCTCGAAGTTGGCGATGAGTTCCTCGACGCTTTTGATGTCGGGGTTTTGGTGGGCGAGGTCGTCTTTGGTGAGTTCGGCGAAGCGCTTGACCTTGACACGGTCGAGGAAGGCGGTGAAGAGTTTGCGCTTGGGGGCGTATTTCTTGCCGACGGTTATCCAGACGACGGAGTTTTCGAGGTAGATGCCGCTGACGTCGTCGAGGCGGATGGTATAGTTTTTCTTGCGCTCGATGAGGAGTTTTTCGTGGAGTGCGGACTGGAAGTTCAGCGCCAGCATTGGTTCTATCCCCTCTCCCTTTTGTGGCGTTTTGTTAACATTATACACTATTTGCCCTGCCAGTAGAAGAGGGAAGCGGTCATTCCGCGCGGCCGTATTTGTTCTGCACCCAGGAGTCCAGCCTGCGGACGTCTTTTTTGCCGGCCGTGGCGCCATAGAGGATGAGGGCGACGATTACGGCGGTGAATAGGTCGATTTCCCTTGTGCCGAGGTAGTTGATTATTCCCATGCCGATCTGGGGGATGACGCCGGTGAGGACGGTGAGAATGACGCCGGCGCGAAAGAGCGCGGTGGACCGCAGGCGGTAACGGGCGTAGAACATGAGGAAGGTGGAAGCCCAGGCGAGGACTTCCAGGACGACGAGAATGGGCCAGCGGTATTCGAGGAAGAGGTCCATAAGGTCAACTCCTGCCGGAACGCAGCTGCGCCGGCATTATAGAAATTTTACTTTCTCGTCGAGGGTCTTGCGGGCAGGTGCCGCGGCGAGGCGTTCAGAATATCCCACACAGATGACGGCGACAGGGTCTTTGTCGTCATCGATTGCAAAGATTTCGCGGATGTCGCTTTTTTCGTAAAGGGAGAACCACAGGGTCGCGAGCCCCTGGTCGTGAGCGGCGAGAAGCATATTCTGGATGGCGGCGCTGCAGGCTTCGAGGTAGCCGGGGCTGGGTTCGTCGAGGAACTGCTCGGCGCCGTTTTTGGACGGGTCGCCGAGAACGACGATGAGGACGGGGGCCTGGAGCAGGAAGTCGATGTTGAAGGTGGGCAGCCACTTCCAGCCGCTGCGGGCGGCGAGCTTGTGCTTGGTTTTTTCCGAGGCGTCTTTGAGCCGGGCGTTGTATTGGGGGTCGGCGGCCACAAGGAATTCCCACGGCTGCTTGTTGGCTGGCGAGGGCGCCACGAGGGCGGCTTCGAGGATGGCGGTCAGTTTTTCCTTTTCGACCGCCCGGCCGGTGAAGCTGCGGCAGCTCCTCCTGCCGGTTATCGCGTCGCGACATTCCATTTTTCTCAACCTCCCGCTGATTTGTCCTGCCTTTATTATAGACTGTTTGCCGTTTATGGCGGAAGGGGTCAGCCGCGAAATTCGATCGCTTCGCCGTCGGGTCCGGTGAAGACGACGCGCCGCCAGCCCTCCTCCCCCGTTTTGCGCGCCGCGGTCGGGTGGGGCTCGGTCTGGACGGGGGCGCCGGCGGCTTTGAGGCGAGCGACGTCGGCATCGAAGTCGTCGCTGGCCAAGCAGAAATGATAGACGGCGCCGCATTTTCCGTGCGGCATGTGGATGAGTTCGAGTACGGAGTCGCCGAGCTCCAGGTAGACGATTTTCTCGATTTCCGGTACGGGGACGTCGTGCTCGAAGTATTGCCTGAAGCCGAGCTGTTCGTAGAAGCGGACCGATTTTTCCCGGTCTTTGACGGTGAAGGCGATGTGATCGATTCTTTTGAACATGGCTATACACCCCCTGGTGTATTTGTTTCCCGGCCTGCCGGTTTTATCCGATACTGCCGGCGTTTATCGGGTTAAGGTTCCCCGCGGGGGAAAAGATATAAAATAGCATGCTATGAGGGGAGGATACTGTGGTGGGTATGACGATGGCGGAGAAGATAATCGCCAGGGCGGCCGGCAGGGAGGCTGTGCGGCCGGGAGAGTTCGTGTGGGCGAATGTGGACACGGCGATGATGGATGACCTGCTCGGCCCGCGGGTGGTGATTGCCGACCATATCAGGAGGATGGGCAACCGTGTCTGGGACAGGGATAAGGTGGTGATCATCTCGGATCATTATTCGCCGGCGGCGACGATCAGCCAGGCCGAGATCCTGCAGTTCACCCGCAATTGGGCGAAGGAGTACGGCATCGGCAGGTATTACGAGGGCCTGGGGCCGTGCCATCAGGTGCTGGCGGAGATGGGGTTCGATATTCCGGGGACGCTGATGGTGGGGACGGATTCGCATACGACGACGGCGGGCGCGTTCGGCTGTTTCGGCACAGGCATCGGCTCGACGGAGATGCTGGGGGTGCTGGTGTCGGGACAGATATGGCTGCGGGTGCCGGAGTCGATGCTGTTGGTTTGGAACGGACGCCTGCCGCCGGGCGTTTACGCGAAGGATCTGATCCTGCGGACGATCAAGGAGATCGGCCAGGCGGGGGCGACTTATAAGGCGATGGAGTTCGCGGGCGAGGCGATAAGCGCGCTGTCGGTGGACGAACGGATGACGATCGCGAATATGGCGGTGGAGGCGGGGGCGAAGGCGGGGCTGATCGCCCCGGACGAGAAGGTGGCGGCGTATCTGGCCGCTATCGGGGCGCGGCCGGGGATACCGCTTTTGAGCGACGCGGACGCGGCGTACGGCGAGCGGTTTACTTTCGACGCTGCGGAGCTTGCGCCACAGATCGCCCTGCCGCATGAGGTGGATAGAGTGGTGGATGTGACGTCGGCGGCGGGCGAGGTTATCCACCAGGCGTATCTGGGGTCGTGTACAAACGGCCGTTTTGCCGATCTGGCGGAGGCGGCGCGGGTGCTGAAGGGCCGCAGGGTGCACCCCGAGGTGCGGCTGCTGGTTTCGGCGGCGTCGCGCTCGATTTACCACCGCGCTATCCGCGAAGGGGTCATCGAGACGCTGTCGGCGGCGGGGGCGATGGTGCTGGCGCCGAGCTGCGGAGCTTGCCTGGGGCTGCACAGCGGCATCCTGGCGCGGGGCGAACGGGCGATTTCGTCGACAAACCGCAATTTCGTCGGCCGGATGGGCCACAAGGAGGCGGAGATCTTCCTGGGGTCGCCGGCGTCAGTGGCGGCGGCGGCGATTGAGGGGCGGATAACCGACCCGCGCAAGTTTTTGCAGGAGGGCTGATATGATGAGTATTGTCAAAGGCAAGGCGCTGAAGTACGGCGATAATATCAACACTGATCTTATTTCCCCGCCCCAGTATCTGGAGAAGTCGCTGGAGGTGGTCGCCCAGCACGCGATGGAGGGGATCGACGAGCGGTTCGGCGCAAAGGTGGCGCCGGGCGATATCCTCGTCGCCGGGGCGAATTTCGGCCCCGGCTCGAGCCGCGAGACGGCGCCGATCGCGCTGAAGATGGCGGGCGTGGGGGCGATCGTGGCGAAGTTTTTCGCCCGCATCTTTTACCGCAATGCAATCAATATCGGTTTGCCGGTGCTGGAGTGCGCGGAGACGGACAGGATCGCGGACGGCGATATCGTGGCGATCGACCTGGGAACGGGGTCGATCACGAATGTGACGAAGGGCGAGACGTACCACGCCGCGCCGCTGTCGGCGCCGGTGATGGATGTGCTGTCCGCCGGCGGGCTGATCGGATTTTTGGAGAAAAAGTACGGGATTGATGTCGATAAGAAAGACCTGGCGTAAACGCCAGGTCTTCTTTCGTTCTTATGGCACTAAGCACGAGGTCGTTCAGAACCTGCCAGATGCAAGGCGCACCGGAAGAGCGCGCCGCGCCGCGTACTCGGATGTACGCAAGCAAGCGCTCTGAGGAGCAACGCCGCAGATGGTAGGTTATCAACGACCGAGTTTAAATGGTCGCGCCGCCGTCGATGGTCAGGATGCCCCCGTTAAAGAAGGCTGCTTCGTCGCAGCAGGCGAAGAGGATGGCGTGGGCGATTTCTTCGGGGGCGCCGAGGCGGCCCATGGGCTGGCGGGCGATGAAGGCGGCTTTGGCGGCCTCGTAGTCGGCGGCGGACCGCATGCGCGCTTCCATCGAGGGGCTGTCGGTGGTGCCGGGGCAGACGACGTTGACGCGGATGTTGTCTTTGATGTAGTCGGCGGCCATGGCTTTGGAGAGGGCGACGACCGCGCCTTTGGAGGCGGCGTAGACGCTGCGCTCGGGGAAGCCTTTGAAGGCGGCGACGGAGGAGACGTTGACGATGACGCCGCCGCCGTTCTTTTTCATTTCCGGTACGGCGTATTTGCACGTGAGGAAGGTGCCCTTGACGTTGACGTCCATGGTGCGGTCGAAGTCTTCCTCGCTCAGGGTGTCGACCCGGCCGCCGATGACGATGCCGGCGACGTTGGCGAGGATGTCGAGTTTGCCGAAGGCGCGGACGGCTTCGTCGACCATCCGTTTGGCGTCGGCGGCGTTGGCGACGTCACCCTGGACGAAGAGGCCGGCGCCGCCGGCTTTTTTGACGAGGGCGAGGGTTTCGGCGCCGCTGGCCGAGACGCTGTTGACGACGACGCTGGCGCCTTCGCAGGCGAAGAGTTCGGCGGCGGCGCGGCCGATGCCGGCGCCGGCGCCGGTGATGAGGACGACTTTACCGGTGAATCGCATATTTTATCACTCCGTTATGTATGTTTGCGGATTGCGACGCTACAGTTGCTTCCCAAAGATGAGGTCGGGAACGAATAGCACTAGCTCGGGGAAGAAGACGCAGGCGAGGGCCACGGCGACGCAGGCGAGGAAGAGCGGCCAGGCTTCTTTGAAGAGAGAGGATATTGAGCATTCGAAGATGGTGCAGACGATATACGTCACCACGCCGACGGGCGGGGTGAGCAGGCCGAAGGTGAGGGTGAGAATCATGATGACGCCGAAGTGGACGAGGTCGATGCCGACTTCTTTGACTACGGGGATGAGGATGGCGGTGAGGAGCAGGATAAGGACGGTGGAGTCCATGAACATGCCGGCGACGAGAAGGAAGACGATGATGATGAGCATTATCACCCACGGGGTGGAGGAAATGCCGAGCATGAATTCGGCGAGCTGCTGGGGAATCTGCTCCCAGGTAAGGCCATAGCTGAAGATGGCCGACATACAGATGAGGAGCATTACCATGCCGATATCGGTGACGGTTTCTTCGAGGGTTTTGAGGAATTTTTTCCAGGTGAGTTCGCGGTAGACGGCGAGGCCGATGATTATCGCGTAGGCGACGGCGAAGGCGCCGGCTTCGGAGGGGGTAAAGAAACCGAACCTGAGGCCGGCAATGAGCAAGATGGGAAACAGGAAGGCCCAGATACATTCCATGAAGGTGGCGAAGCCTTCCTTGAAGGAAACTGGCTGCTGACGCTCGGGCTCATAGCCTTTACGCCGCGCGGTCCAGGAGATGGCGAGCATCATGAGGACGGTCATGAGGAAGCCGGGGACCAGTCCGCCGGCGAACAGGCGGCCGATGGAGACTTCGCCGATGCTGCCGTAAAGGATGAGGCCGATGCCGGGGGGGATCATGGTGACGATGAGGGAGCTGAAGCCGATGACGCCGGCGGCGAAGCCGCGCGAGTAGCCGCGCTCGATCATGCCGGGTCCGAGGACGCGGGCCTGCATGGTGGCGTCGGCGATAGCGGAGCCGGTGATGCCGCCCATCATGGCGGCGAGGACGGTGTTGACCTGGGCGAGGCCGGCGCGCATGTGGCCGGCGAGTACGGCCGAGAGCTTCATCAGCCGGTGGGTGATGCCGGATTCGTTTAAGAGGTTGCCGGCAAACATGAAGAGGGGAATGGCGAGTAGCACGAAGCTCTGCGTCTGGGTGAGGGTGAGCTGTACCGGGATGCTGGACGGCAGGGTGGGCTGCGAGAAGAAGAATACCGTGCCGGCAATGCCGATGGCGAAGCAAACCGGCATGCCCATGAGCATCAGTATGAAAAAGGTGGCGAATACTTCGGTCATGTGTCAATCCTCCTGTCGGCGACAGCGGCTTAGAGAAGCTCTTTGCCGCCTCCGCTGCTCCTGATATTTGCGTAGCCGGCCTTGATTTGCTGCTTGGCCTTGAGGACGGCGGTTATCAGCATGAGCAGCGACCCCAGCGGTACGCTGATGGTGACCCAGGTGTAGCTGAAGCCGGGGATGCCCTGGAAGGCTCTTAGCCTGGTGTCGTAGGAAAGCTGAATGCCGTAGACGATCAGGAAGGCGAGAAAAGCGATGATGATGCCCCAGTTTATAAGTTTTAACCAGTGCTGCACTTTCTTGGGCAGCTTGCCGGTGATGACTTCGATGGCGAACAGTTTGTCGTGGCGCATGGCGGCGTCGCTGCCGAGGAAGACGCACCAGGCAAACAGGAAGGTGGCGGCGTCGACCGCCCATTTGACCGGCATGCCGATCGTTCTGGCGACCGCCGAGAAGAGGACCAGGGCGGACAGGAGCGCGAGGCAGGCCATTGCGATCCGGACTTCAAATTTGATGATGTTTTCGTAAAGCTTTTTCACGACTCAATTCCCCCGCCTTTGCGGCGAAAAGCCAGTTTCCGGCCCCGCCGCGGGCGGCGGGGCCGGATAACCGATCAGTTCGCACCGGATGACTATTTCTTTTTGCCCATTTCCTTGTAGAGCTGATCGCGGACTTCGGTGAGCTTGAGGACTTGGTAGGCGCCTTCGCCGGCTTTCTTGAAGGCGGCGATGTCGACGTCCTTGACGATGGTCATGCCTTTGCCGGTCAGTTCTTTCTGGAGGGCTTCGATTTCTTTCTCCATTACGCGGGAGGTCTCGAGGCCGGCTTTATCGCACTCTTCTACGAGGATTTTCTGGTATTCGGGCGGCAGGGAGTCGAACCATTTTTTGCTGACGACTTCGAAGTTGATGAGGAGGATGTGTTTGGTTTCGCTCATGTATTTGGCGACTTCGAAGAGTTTGGCGCCGGTGACGTTGCGGTAGACGAGGTCGGCGCCGTCGATGGCTTTCTGCTGGGTGGCGATGTAGACTTCACCGAAGGGCAGGGCTACAGGGGTGGCGCCGATGGCACGGATGGATTCCTGCCAGATGGGGACGCCCGGGGTACGGATGCGCAGGCCCTTGAGGTCTTCGGGGGTTTTGATCGGTTTATTTGTTACCATGTGCCTCATACCCTGTACCCAGGTGAAGGACAGGATCTTGATGCCGTGCTTGTCTTCGAGTTCTTTCTGCCAGGCCTTGACGGTGGCGAGTTCGCGGAGTTTGGCGACTTCGTCGATGGAGTCGACGAAGTAGGGGGCGTTCATGACGGCAATGGCGGGCACGTACATGCCGAGGCGGGCGGAGTCGGTGTTCTGGCCGACGTTGGCGCCTTTGCGGATCTGTTCGATGATGTCTTCTTCGACACCGAGCTGGGCGCTGTGGAAGACCTGGATCTCCAGACCGCCGTTGGTGCGTTCCTTAACGGCCTTGGCCCAGTTCTGGAAGCCTTTGTTGAAGGGCTCGGATTCGGCGAGGACGTGGTTGAATTTGAGGACGAATTTTTGCTTGGGAGCTTCCTGTTTGGCCGGCTCGGACTTGCCGCAGGCGGCCACGAGCACCGAGACCATTACCAAAACCATGAGGATACCGATAAGCTTGGCGTACTTTTTCACTAAACTGTTCCCTCCCTCTAAAATTAAATACACCCAGATGCCGGCCGCTGTTTATACCCTCTCCCTCCCTTTTCCTTTCTGCCAGCAGTAAGAGCAATTGGTGCCTACCCTTTTCCGAGGATTCTGTTGACCTTGTTTTTGGCGTTGGTGATGTGGATTGCCACGCAGCGTTTGAGTTCGTCCTCGTCCCCGGCGATGAGGGCGGCGAAGATGGCTTCGTGCTCCTTGACGCCGGCGATGGTTTCTTCTTTGCCCTGCCGCCCGTAGATATAGTAGGAGTATACGTGGGTGCCGAGGGCGTTGAATATCCTCGCCATCCTTTTGTTGCCGGCGCATTTGACGTACAGTTGGTGGAATTCCTGGTCGAGGTAGTAGTTGCGGAAGTAGTCGTTGAGGTCGGCGGCGTTTTCGATGATGCGGGTGTGTTCGACGATGTTGGCGGCGAGTTTTTCGGCGGTGGCGGTGTCGAAGTTGCGGATTATCTGGCTGGCGTAGTAGGTTTCGAACATCAGCCGGATGTCCCACAGTTCTTCGATCTCGTCCCATTTGATATCCCTGACTTTGTGGCCCCGGCGGGGGGTGCTTTCCACAAGGCCTTCGGTTATCAGTCTGTTGAGAGCCTGTTTGATGGGGGTTTCGCTGATGCGGTATCTTTCGTTGAGTTCACGGGTGATGAGTTTTTGGCCGGGGATCAGAACGCCTTCCGCGATGTCTTTCTTGAGCGCTTTGTAAGCCACGTCGACGAGTGTCTGGGTCGGGTAATGCATTGTTTCCAATCCTTAAAGCCTCCTAAACCGTGTCGCTGAGCGCGAGTTTATATAAGAAGTTTAATTTTTAGATTTAAAATCTAAAATGTATTTCGGTGGTTGTTGCCAATTATCCTGCCTATTTCCCTGAATAGTTCCAATTATTGTGCAATGGCGGCGAGGCGAGCGGGCGATTAGACGCAAAAACAGCCCCGGAAGGGGCTGCCTGTGAACCGAAACTATGTTATTCAGCACGGGGCGAGGTGAACACGTACCGGAAGGTGCCGTTGGCGTTCGCCCGCGCTATGACTTCGACGGTTAGGTCAAGTTTGTCTGCGAGATATTCCTCAAGCGGGCCGAAGACGGCCGGCCCAGGGCCGACGACGAACAGACGGACGCTGGCTACAGGCTTGTATTCGACGTTGGTGGAGACCAATCCCATCTGGGTGACGGCGAATTCTTCCCTGAGGTAGGCTTCCATGGTCTTCAGCTGGTCGATGATGTCGGCGTGGGTTTTCATGCCGGGAACTCCTTTCCGCTCCGAAAACGATTAGCCGAGGTAGCCGCTGAGCTTCGCGTGGGCGATGCAGTCTTCTTTGCTGGGATAGCCAGGGGAGTAGCCGACGATTTTGCCGACGAAGGTTGTCCGTTTCCACCGCCACTGCCCTTTCGAGTCCTGATAGAACCACCAGTTGTCTGTGCTTTTCATTATATCCTCCTGTAATGGTCGGTTGCGACGGTAGTCATGTTTATATTTTACACTATTAAAGCGGCGGGGGCAATGTTTTTCCTCGATTAGCAAATCGAGTATTAATTCTTTATATTATTAGGCTTGCCACCGCTAATTCTTACATTTTTTATTCGAAATCCGCCGGCGTTTACCGGCTCGGCGAGGTTGTTTTCCGCCGCGAGGGCGGCGGCGGAAAATTTTTTCTGGTTTTTCCTTGACTATCGCCCAAAATTAGGTTATAGTTTAAGAGCCCATATAATAGGCTAGGGAAGTTTCATTAGTCCTTCTCAAACGGGAAGCCCGATGAGTTCTCAATTATCTATTTGGGTAAAAATTTTGAGGAGGCTATTGATATGAGTCAAGACAAAAACCTTACCTGCCGCGATTGTGGCGCCGAGTTCGTGTTCACCGCTTCGGAGCAAGATTTCTTCGCCGAGAAAGGCTTCACCAACGAGCCGGGCCGTTGCCCCGAGTGCCGTGCAGCCCGCAAGCAGCAGAACCGTGGCATGAGCCGCGGCGGCAGCTACCAACAGCGCGAAATGCACGACGTTACCTGCGCCGCCTGTGGCGTGCAGACCCAGGTTCCTTTCCGTCCGAGCAGCGACCGTCCGGTTTACTGCCGCGACTGCTTCGCCGCCAACAAGCGTTACTAGGATTTCAAAATCCCCCGCCGTTTGGCGGGGGATTTTTAGTTTTTGTAATCTTTTCGGCCGGAGAATTCCCTGCCGCACGGCAGGGAATTCTCTTTTTTCTGCGGGGAATACTAGCGGTACCTACATAGATACAAGAATATAAGGAGGAAGTTAATTTGGATAGATTTAAAGCACTGGGGATAAGCGACAAGATAGCGAGGGCGCTGAACGAGATGGGGTTCGAGGAGCCGACGCCGATCCAGGTGGAAACGATCCCGGTGCTGATGACCGGCCGGGATCTTGTCGGCCAGGCGCAGACGGGGACGGGAAAAACGGCGGCTTTCGGCATTCCGCTGCTGGAGACGGTGGGCCAGAGCGCCGCGCCTCTCCAGGGGATCGTGCTGACGCCGACGCGCGAGCTCGCCATTCAGGTGGCGGAGGAGCTTAATAAGATCGGGCAGTTCACGGCTGCCCACGCGCTGCCGATATACGGCGGCCAGGATATCGGGCGCCAGATCAAGGCGCTGAAAAGAGGGCCGCAGATTATCGTGGCAACGCCGGGACGGCTAATGGACCATATGGATCGGCGGACGATCAGGCTGAACGATACGCGGATGGTGATTCTCGACGAGGCGGACGAGATGCTGAACATGGGCTTTATCGAGGATATCGAGAAGATCCTGGCGACGATCACCGCCGAGCACCAGACGGTTTTATTTTCGGCGACCATGCCCCGGCAGATTCAGAACCTGGCGCAGCGGTTCCAGCGCGATCCGGCGCTGATCAGCGTGAAAAATAAGGAGGTTACCGCGCCGCTGACCGAGCAGCGGTATGTGGAGCTGCACGACCGCGAGAAGTTCGATGTGCTGTGCCGCCTGCTCGATATTCAGGATCCCGAGTTGTCGATCGTTTTCGGGCGGACGAAACGCCGCGTGGACGAGCTGGCCGAGGCGCTGAAGAAGCGCGGTTATTCGGCGGAGGGCATCCACGGCGATTTGACGCAGACGAAGCGGGATATGGTGCTGCGCCAGTTCCGCGAGGGGATAACCGATATTCTGGTGGCGACCGATGTCGCTGCCCGCGGCCTGGATGTGAGCGGCGTGAGCCATGTGTATAATTTCGATATCCCCCAGGACGCGGAGAGTTATGTGCACCGCATCGGCCGCACCGGCCGGGCCGGACAGACGGGGATGGCGGTGACGTTCGTCATCCCCCGCGAGCTCGATCATCTCCGCTCCATCGAGTATACGACGCGGCGCAAGATCGCCAAGATGGCCGTCCCGACGCTTACGGACGCGATGGCGGGCCAGCAGCGCCTGGCTGTTGAGCGGCTGCTGCAGCAGGTGGAGGAAGGCGGCGCCGAGCAGTACCGCGGCCGGGCCGAGGAGCTTTTAGGGGAGCTGGATTCGGTGTCGCTGCTGGCGGCGGCGCTGAAGATGCTGACGAAGGAGCCGGTGACGACGCCGGTGAAGATCACGGAGGAGGCGCCTTTAAGGCCGCGGTATGGCGGCAACCAGCGGCGTTCGGGCGGCGGGTTCGCGCCGCGGGCGAAGGCCGGCCCCGGCGGCTTTATGCCGAAGGTGAAGGCCGGCGCGGGCGGGTTTATGCCGAAGGCAAAGGCCGGCGGCGAGAAGGCGTGGAAGTATTAAAACAACGTATTGCCGCGGCCGTTCAGAAGTGCCCAGATGCAAGGCGCACCGGAGGCTGACACCACCGTTTCCTCCGCGACAATGTTTAGACGCGTTGTTTGCACAGGATCGGTTTAACAGCATCGCGCGTACACGAACGTACGCTGAGGATGGCAGCCGAGGAGCAAGTGCGCTAGTTCTTAGCGCGTAAGCGCTTAGAACTGCGGCCTGCCCCTTGCGGGTACGCCGCAGATGGGCGCTGCTGGACGGCCGACATGAGAAGAACCGCAACCGGGAGGTTGCGGTCCTTTTGTGTTAGCTGAACAGTATCAGGGCGACGAGTTCGAGGGTGGTGTCGCCGGTGTTGGCGATGGCGTGGCTTTCGCCGTCTTTGGTGAGGACGACGTCGCCGGGGCCGACGAGGGTTTCGGCGCCGTTGTCGTTGACGGTGCCCTGGCCGCGGAGGATGTAGTAGACCTCCATTTCGCCGGTATGGGTGTGGAGGCCCAGGGAGCAGCCCGGCTCGAGGGCGGTGATGGAGAATAATCTGCCCTTACCCTGGAAGTCGTCCTTCTCGATTATTCTGGTGAACTTGACCTCGCCGTTGCCGCCGAAGCGGTTGGCAAATACTTCGCTGGGCAGACTCCCGTTGCGTTTGATCATATTATCGCCCTCCCCGGATGTTTTCGCGCTGTTTTATTTCTCCGTCGCGGCGGCTTTTCCTGCTCATAGCGTGTAGCCGAACTGTTTTAGCCACCCGAGGGAGGCCGCGGTGTCGGGGCTGGGGATGTATTCGAGGCCGATGTGGCCTTCATAGCCAAGGGCGTCGAGTTCGGCAAAGATGGCGGGGTAGTCGATTTCCCCCGTGCCCGGCTGGTGACGGCCGGGGTTGTCGGCGATCTGGATATGGCCGATGCGGGCGATATGGCTGCGCAGGGTGCTGATAAGCCCGCCTTCTTCCCGCTGGGCATGGTAGATGTCGTACTGGAGGAAGACGTTGGGCATGGCTACTTCTGCGATGAGTTCTAGTACCTGGGAGGTTTTGTTGAGGAGGAAGCCGGGCATGTCGAAGCGGTTGATGGCTTCGACGACGAGGCTGAGGCCGTTGGCGTGGAAGGCTTCGGCGGCGTAGCGCACGTTGGCGGCGAGCGTCTGCCGGTGCTCGGCTTCGCTGTGGCCTTTTACCATGATGCCGGCCAGGCAGTTGACCCGCGGCACGCCTAAAGCGCAGGCGTATTCGACGGCTTTGCCCACCCCGGCCCGGAATTCCGCACTTCTACCGGGGACGGCGGCAATGCCGCGCTCGCCTGAAGCCCAGTCGCCGGGCGGCAGGTTGAAGAGGACCTGGCTGAGGCCATTGGTCTGGAGGCGCTCTTTGAGGGCGGCCGGGCTGTAGTCGTAGGGGAAGTGGTATTCGACGGCGGTGAAGCCGGCCGCGCGGGCGAGGGCAAAGCGCTCCGGGAACGGGACTTCGGTGAAGAGGAAGCTTAAGTTGGCGGCGAATTTCGGCACGGTACTCCCCCACTTCTGTAGACAGATCAGATTAAACTATATGGGCATCCGCAGGGTCGAAGGCAAGTTTTACGGTATCGCTTTCGGGGGCAAAGGCGCGCGGTACGCGGGCGCAGAGGGTTAGTTCGCCGGCGCGGACGAACAGTTTGCCGGCGCCGATGCCGGGCAACAGGCGCTGGACGCGGCCTTCGACGGCGACCCACGGCACGGTGGAGGCGGCGAGGCGGTCGTCCCAGAGTTGGAGGGCGTCGCCGGGGAGGCAGCAGGCGGAGACCGGCCCGCTGACGGCGGCGGGATAAGGGAAGCGCAGGCCGCCGGCGAGGGTGACGCAGGTCTCTTCTCCCACCCTTTCGAGCCGGCAGGGGAGGATGTTGTCCATGCCGACGAGGCGGGCGATCTGTTCGTTGGCGGGGCGGCGCAGGACGGTTTCCGGCCTGTCGTCCTGGACGATGCGGCCGGCTTCCATGACGACGGCCCGTTCGGCGAAGTGGAGGACGTCGGCGAAGCTGTGGCTGACGAGGATGACGGTCATGCCTCTTGTTTCGGCCAGGTGGCGGATTTCGCCGATGAGTTCGTTCCTGGTCGCCGGGTCGAGGGCGGAGAAGGGTTCGTCGAGGAGGAGGAGGTCGGGGTCGACGGCGAGGGCACGGGCGAGCGAGACGCGCTGGGCTTCGCCGCCGGACAGGGATCTGGCCCGCCGTTCTCCGAGATGGTCGCAGCGGAAGTCGGCGAGGGCGCGGCGGACGCGGGCTGTGATGTCATGAGGCCCGATTCCCCTGATTTTGAGAGGCCAGGCGACGTTGGCGAAGACGGTGTCGTCGAGGAGGAGGGCGTCCTGGAAGAGCATGGCGCAGCGGCGGCGCAGGGCGGTTTTGTCGGCGCGGCGGGCGTCCTGCCCGAAGAGGGCGATGGCACCGCGGTGGGGATGGAGAAGGTTTATGACCTGGAGGAGGGTGCTTTTGCCGGCGCCGTTGGGGCCGACGAGGGCGACGAGTTCGCCGCGGCTGACGGCGAGGCGGTCGATGTCGAGGACGCGTTTGCGGGGGCCGCGGTCGAAGGTGACGTTTTCAAGGGAAACGAGGATTTCGGTCATCGCCCTTCCCCCTTTCCGCTGTGCTGGAGGTATGTGAGCAGAGCGACGACGCTGTAGGCGACGAAGAGAAGGACGAAGGCGATGGCGATGGCGATGTCGTAGTTGCCTTTGCCGACTTCCATGACGGTGGCGGTGGTGAGGACTCTGGTCTGGCCTTTGATGTTGCCGCCGACCATCATCGAGGCGCCGACTTCGGAGACGACGCCGCCGAAGCCGGCGATGACGGCGGCCATGAGGCCGAGTTTTGCTTCGCGGATGAGCTGCCAGTTGACCTGCCAGCCGGTCGCTCCGAGGGAGAGGAGCTGAAGGCGGAGTTTGGGGCTCAAGCTGCCGATGGCGGCGAAGGAGAGGCCGGCGATGATGGGGCTGGCGATGACGGCCTGGGCGATGATGATGGCCCAGGGGGTGTACATGAGGCCGAGGGCGCCGAGGGGACCGTAGCGCCACAGGAGCAGGCTGACGAACAGGCCGACGACGACCGGCGGCAGGCCCATGGAGAAGTTGACGAGGCTGACGAGGAGGCGTTTGCCGGGGAATTCCCTGAGGGCCAGCCACAGGCCGACCGGCAGGCCGATGAGGACGCTGATGACGGTCGCCAATCCCGATACCCTGAGGGTGAGGAAGATGACGTCATATAGTTCGCTGTCGCCGCCCGCGAGCAGGGAGAAGGCCTGCCCGAGGCCCTGCCAGATGTCGTGCATAGGCGCTCCTTGGTGTTGTCTTTGTTGTTCCGGCGGTCTGCCGGGGCCTGTAGGGAAAACTCAGGCTGGCTAGAAAGGTCCAGATGCAAGGCGCACCGCAGGCTGACACCGGAAGCGTACACGAACGTACGCTGAGGATGGCAGCCGAGGAGCAAGTGCGCCACTCTTGGCGCTTCAGCGCTTAGAGGGGCGGCCTGCCCCTTGCGGGTACGCCGCAGATGGGCCTTTATCGACAGCCGGGGCCGGCGGTCAGCCGAGGGTGAAGATTTCGAAGAGGTTAAGCTCGGTGTCGAAGTAGAGCAGTTGGCGGCTTAGCGGCCGGCCGACGCCGGTGAGGAGTTTGACGACTTCCTGCACCTGGAGCGAGGCGGCGAGGGCCGGGGTGGCGGCCGGGTTGCCGAGGGCGTTTTCGATGCCTTTGGCCTGGCCGGCGCACAGTTTGTAGATTCTGTCGAGTCCGGGGTCGCCGGGGAGGATGGTGGCGATCTGGCCGGTGAAGCCGGCGATGGCGCCATGGACGAGGGGGATGCCGAGGTCGCGGGCGGTTTGGCCGAGCAGCAGCCGGGTGGCGATGTTGTCGAGGGCGTCGACGACGATGTCGATGCCGGCGAGGAGGCCGGCGGCGTTGTCGGCGTCGAGCATGCGGGGCACGGCGTCGACGGCGACGTCGCTGTTGATGGCCGCGACCCGCGCGGCGGCGGCGATTGCTTTATTCGCGCCGAGGTTGTTTTCGGCGGCCAGGAGCTGGCGGTTGAGGTTGTGGGCGGCGAAGGCGTCGCCGTCGATGACTTTGAGGTACCCTATCCCCTGCCTGGCAAGCAGTTCGACGATGGTGCCGCCGAGGCCGCCGGCGCCGACGACGGCGACTTTGGCTTCAAGCAGGCGCGCCTGGCCGGCGGCGCCGATGGTGCCGATGTTGCGCAGGTAGCGTTCGGGCACCTGGCCGGCGGCGAGCATGGCGAGCGTTTCTGCGCGGCCCATGTCAGCCACCGCCCAGCGGCGGGAAGAGGCCGAGGCGGTCGCCGTCCCTTAGTGTCTGGCCGAGTTCGGCGGCAACGCCGTTGACCATTATCATGCGGACATCGGCGGGGTCGATTTTGATGAGGCCCAGCACCTGGGCGACGGTGGCGCCGTCGGGGATGTCGAGGGGGACGACGCCGTCGGGCGAGGCCGGGACCGCCTGGCGCAGGGTGGCGTATAGACGTATTTCGAGCCGCATGGCTATTCTCCTTCGCCAGGCAGTTTGCGTTTGAAGCCGAGCAGCACGCGGTACGGGCCGGGGATGCCTGGCGGCGCGAGGGCCACGCGGTCGCCGGGGTTGACGACGGCGACGGGCGGCAGGGAGACTTTGCCGTTGATGAAGATGCCTTCGACTTGCTCGACGGGGATGTCGAGCATGGCGAGGAGTTCGTAGCCGCTGGTGGGGCCGTCGAGGCCGACCTGGCGGGGGTTGTCCCAGCCGCGTTCGCGGAAGGTGTCGGCGAGGCCCATGAAGGCCCTGAGCTCGATTGTGCCTGTCATCAGTATCCCTCCTTGGGTTATCGGCGGTCCGGCACTCCGCCGGCGCCGGCGGCGATTATCCGGCCTGCGCCCTCCAGGTCGTAGCCGCCGAGGGCTTCGATCTCGCGGCGGAATTCATCGCTGCGCAGGATGTCGATGATGTACTGGCCGCGCGCGTCGTCGGCGGCGAAGTTGAGGATGAGGTCGTATTGTTCCTGGGCGACGGGGATGAAGTCGAGGCCGAGGGCGAGGGCGGCTGCCTGGACGCCGAGGCCGGCGTCGGCCGCGCCGGCGGCGACTGAGGCCGCGACGGCCATGTGGGTGCCGACTTCTTTTTCGTAGCCGGCGATCGCCTCCGGGTCGATGCCGGCCTGGCCGAGGCGGTAGTCGAGCAGCATGCGCGTGCCTGAGCCGCGCTGCCTGTTGACGAAGACGACGCCGGGGCCGGCGAGGTCGGCGAGGTCGGTTATGCCCCGCGGGTTGCCGGCGGGGACGATGAGGCCCTGCTGGCGCATGGCCATGTGGACTAGCCGCCAGTCGCCGCCGGGAAGGAATTTTGCGACCTGGGAGATGTTGTATTCCCCGGTGGCGGCGTCGAGGAGGTGGATGCCGGCGATATGGGCTTCGTTGTTGCGGATGGCCATCATGCCGCCCATGCTGCCGACGTTGGCGCAGGCGAGGGAGAGGTTGCCCGACCGGCGGCGGAGGTGGACGCCGAGGATGTCGAGGGCCATGTCGTGGCTGCCGACGGCCAGGATGGTGTCGGCGGCCCGGACGCGGCCGAGCGGCGTCACGGGCAGGACGGCGCCGGCGGCGAGGCCGGTGCTGGCTTCGTCGACGACGATGAGGCCCTGGGCTTTTGTAAGGGAGGATATGAGGCCGGCGCCCCGCGCCTGGGGAGCGGCGACCGTTTTGCCGCGTATGCTGCCGAGCGATACTCTGATGTATTCTTCGACGCCGATGGCGGAGGCGACTTGTTTGACGAGGGCGGCTTCGACGGGGGTCGGCTCGGGGACGGGCAGTTTCTGCCGGGCGAGCAGGATGTCGCGGACGAAAAGTTCGGCGGTGAGCATGGCGGAGACGGGGTAGCCGGGCAGGCCGATCACCGGTTTGCCCTGGCAGAGGGCGAGGACGACGGGTTTGCCGGGTTTGATGGCTACGCCGTGGACGAGGACTTCGCCCAGCTCGGCGAGGACGTCGGCGGTGTAGTCTTCGCGGCCGGCGGAGGTGCCGGCGTTGATGACGACCATGTCGCAGGTCTGGAGGCTGGCGAAGACGGTTTGTTTGATGGCCTGGCCGTTGTCGCGGACGATGGGCAGGCGGACGGGCTCGCCGCCCCAGGAGAGGACGGCGGCCGCAAGCATGTGGGAGTTGACGTCGAGGATGGCGCCGGGCCTGAGTTCGGCGCTGGTGGCGACGAGTTCGTCGCCGGTGGGTATTACGGCGACGCGGGGTTTTCTGACGACTTCGATCGTTTCCAGGCCGGCGGCGAGCAGGGCGGCGATGTCGACCGGGGTGATGACGCGGTGTTCGGGGACGACCATCTCCTGGGCGACGATGTCTTCGCCGATGATGCGGACGTGCTGCCAGGGAGAGGCGGCGGCGGTGATCTCGGCCGCAGCGCCGTCGATGTGGACATCTTCGATCATTATGACGGCGTTTGTGCCGGCCGGCATGGCGTCGCCGGTGTCGACCATGTAGCAGCCGCCGGGTGCGAAGGGCTTGGCGGCGCTGAGCAGGGTGAGGCGGCGAGGGGCGGTCTCTTGGGCGCCGAAGGTGTCGGGGGCCCAGACGGCGATGCCGTCCATGGCGGCGCCGTTGTAGTGGGGCACGGAGTTTTTGGCGTAGACCGAGGAGGCGGTGACTCTGCCGAGGGCGGCGTCAACGGCGATTGTTTCGGTGGGTGGCGCGGCGAAGCAGCCGCCGGCTTCGAGGCTTTGCCGCCAGAGTTCCTGCGCCTGCCGGCGCGATAGGCAGTTGAGGTAGGCTTTGTTTTTGCGCATGTTCCCTCCCGGTTACTCCGCGGTCCGGATGAGCGTCACTTCGACGGCGTCGCCGCCGTAGAGGCCGCTCTTGTCGGCCGGGATATGGATAACGCCGTCGGCTTGGGCGATGGTGCTGATGAGCCCCGATTTGCCGAGGATGGGTTCGGCGCTGTATTGTCCGTGTTGTTTGTCGAGGCGGACGTTGACGAAGTCGTCGCGTCCGGGCGAGGAGGCGATGTTGCGGGCGAGGCTGGCGGGAAGGCCCGGCGGGCCGCCGCCAGTGCGGCCGAGGAGCAGGTGGACGGCCGGTTTGACGAGCTGATCGCAGACGGTCATGGCGGCCACGGGGTGGCCGGGGAGGCCGAAGACGGGTACGCTGCCGACCATGCCGAAGACGGTGGGGCGGCCGGGTTTGACGGCGACGCCGTGGATGAGGACGCCGGGCGCGCCTAATGAGCCGATGGCTTTGACGGTGTAGTCGCGCGCCCCGACGGAGCTGCCGCCGGAGATGACGACCATGCGGTGGGCGGCGACGGCCTGGGAGAGGACGGCAAGAAAGTCTTCGTAGTTGTCTTTTACGATGCCCAGCCGGACGACGCGGCAACCGGCCTGGGTGAGCATGGCGGCGAGGGCGTAGGAGTTGACGTCTCTTATCTGGCCGCCGGCGGGGGCGCAGTGGATGTCGACGAGTTCGTCGCCGCTGGAGATGACGGCTACGGCCGGCTGCTCGCGGACGGGAACGCGGGCGATGCCGCAGGCGGCGAGAATGCCGATGTGCTGGGGGGCGATGAGCTGGCCGGCGACGAGGATGACGGCGCCGGCGGCGATGTCTTCGCCTCTGGCGACGACGTTTTCGCCGGGGACGGCGACTTTGAGGATGAGCAGGGTGTCGGCGTCGGGCCGGTCGGTGTGCTCGACCATGACGACGGCGTCGGCGCCGGGCGGCAGCATACCGCCGGTGGGGATGGCCACGGCCTGGCCGGGGCGAAGGGCGGCGTCGGCCGCGTCGCCCATGGCGATTTCGCCGACGACGGCGAGGAGGGCGGGAACGGTTTCGCTCGCGCCGAAGGTGTCGGCGCTGCGGACGGCAAAGCCGTCGACGCTGGAGCGGCTGAAGGGGGGCTGGTCTTCAAGGGCTGCGATGTCAGCGGCGGCCACCCGGCCGAGGGCAGCGGGCAGATCGACGGTTTCCCGGCCGGTTTCGAGCCCCGCCAGGCTGGCGGCGATTTTTTCGCGCGCTGCGGCGAGCGGCATGTATTGGAAAAAGTCCACGGCTGACTCACCCCGTCATTGTCTTATTTAGAAACGACCCGGCCGGGGTTAACCCGGCCAGGTCGGTCTCCGCGTTTATTGTCAGAAGTTGAATACGGTGTCGAGGTCTTTTTTGGGGATGTCGAAGACGACGTTGTGGGGCGGCAGCGGCTCTTTGCGGAAGAACTCGGGCAGGTCGTCGTCGCCCGCGCCGATGCCGGCGCCGGCGTTGAAGGCGCGCTCGTCGCGCAGCACTTGTTTGCCCATTTCGAGGTAGTCGCCGGCGGTCTTGTTCCAGCCGAAGCGGGCGTTGCACATTTCGACGATGCCGTCGAGGGCTTCGGGGATGTCGAGGACGGCGAAGGCTACGAACAGGCAGAGGGCGGTGCTGTCGATGAAGGCGGTCGCGATCTGGAGGTTGCGGGACAGGTCGACCTGGCCTTCGGGTTTGAGCGGGTCGACTTTGCCGCCGACGCTGAGGATGTTGGCGGTGACGGAGTAGCCGGCGGTGTGGTCGGCGCCCATGGTGGTGGTGGCGTAGGTGACGCCGACGCCTTTGACGGCGCGCGGGTCGTAGGCGGGGATGGCCTGGCCCTTGACGGTGGGCACGCGGCGCACGCCGTAGGTTTTGCCGGTCAGTTCGGCGCCGCCGCCGAGGATGCGGCCGAGCGGGGTGGCTTTGCCGACTTCTTTGATGAGCTCGATGGCCGCCTTGCCGTCGCCGAATTTGGCTACGCCGCCTTCCATGGCCACGCCGATGGTTACGCCCATTTCGATGGTGTCGACGCCGATGTCGTCGCACAGTCTGTTCATGATGGCGATGTCGTCGAGGTTGTCGACGCCGAGGTCGGCGCCGAGCGACCAGCAGCTTTCGTATTCAAGGCCGCCGGTGACGACTTCGCCTTTTTTGTTTTTGTAGATGTTGGAGCAGCGGATGATGCAGCCGGGCGAGCAGGCGTGACCGGTTTTGCCGCCGCGCTCTTTGGCGGTGGCGTTGAGCGTCTCGCCGCCGATGTTGTTGGCGCCTTCGAAGCGGCCGCTGCTGAAGTTGCGGGTGGGCAGGCCGCCGGCTTCGCTGAGGATGTTGACGAGGACGTCGGTGCCGTAGGTGGGCAGGCCCTGACTGGTGACGGGGTGGGTCAGGAGGGCGTTGGCCAGTTTTTTGGCGCCGGCCCGGAAGGCGGCTTCGTCGGCGAAGGGGACCATTTTGGTGCCGCTGTCGTCGGCGACGATGGCTTTAACGTTTTTGCTGCCCATGACGGCGCCGAGGCCGCCGCGGCCGGCCTGGCGCGTGGGGGCGCCTTCCATGTCGGTGAAGCCGACGCAGGCCGAGGCCATTTTGTTTTCGCCGGCGGTGCCGATACAGCCGATGGCGACTTTTTCGCCGTATTTCTGCTGGAGTTTGGCGACGGTGTCGTAGATGTCGAGGCCTTTGAGTTCGGGCATTTCCTCGACGACGAGGCCGGCGGCCGATACTTTGAGGACATAGGCGGTGTCTTTGGAGGCAAGGCCTTCGACGATGATGCCGCGGATGCCGAGGCGGCCGAGTTTGTTGCCCATGGCGCCGCCGACGTTGCTTTCCTTGATGGTGCCGGTCAGCGGGCTTTTGGCGCCGAGCGACATGCGGCCGGCGTTGGGGGCGCCGGTGCCCGAAAGCAGGCCGGTGACGAAGACGAGTTTGTTGCTGGCTCCCAGCGGGTGGGCCTGGGGATCTACTTCGGCGCTGACGATGCGGGAACTGAGGGCCCTGCCGCCCAGCCCCTCGTATTGCGCGCCGTCGTCTTTGCTCACCGCCAGGGTGGCCATGTTGACCCGGTAAAACATGCAATCTCCTCCTTGTTGATTACCTTAACTCCGCGTGTTGGCTAACGCTGGTCGTCCGTTTTAATAAATGCAAGAGCCGTGCCAATCCGCGGGCGTGGTAACAGACGCCGCCCCATCCGGCGAAGAGGGTGTTTTAAGTCAAAAGTGTTCTATTTGTGTAACAATATTGTCATTTTATCGATACACTAATGTGACACATTTGTGCCATTAATTGTCGATAGCGTACTGCCGCATTTTGCGGTAGAGGGTATTGCGGGAGATGCCGAGCTCCCTGGCGGCGAGGCTTACGTTGCCGCCGCTCGAGGACAGGAGGAGCAAGATGCGCTGCCGTTCGGTCTCGCCCGCCAGTTGCCGCCGCTGCTCGCGGCCGAGGTCGGCCAGCAGGGCTGCGGGAAAGAGCTGCTGGTGGGAGGCGTCGGGTAGACCGTATATTTCGTCCGGCAGGTTGGCGGGGGTTATCTTGCCCCCTTCGGCCAGGCTGACCGCCCGCTCGACGACGTTCTGGAGTTCGCGGACGTTGCCCGGCCAGTTGTAGCGCTGGAGGATGCCCATGACCTCGGGCTCGACGAGGTAGCTGCAGCCGCGGTCGCGGCCGATCTTGTCGAGGAAGTGCCTGAAGAGGAGCGGGATGTCGCGGACATGGGCGCGCAGCGGCGGGATGCCGATGGAGATGACGTTGAGACGGTAGTAGAGGTCCTGGCGGAAGCGGCCTTTTTCGACTTCCTGGAGGAGGTTCTGGTTGGTGGCGCAGATGATGCGCACGTTGACGGGGATTACTTTGTCGCTGCCGATGCGGGTGACTTTTTTCTCCTGGAGGACGCGCAGGAGGGCGATCTGCTGCTCGAGCGGCATGTCGCCGATTTCGTCGAGGAAGAGGGTGCCGCCGGAAGCGAGCTCGAATTTGCCCGATTTGCCGCTCCGTTTGGCCCCGGTGAAGGCGCCTTCGACGTAGCCGAACAGTTCGCTGCCGATGAGTTCGCGGGGGATGACGCCGCAGTTGAGGGCGACGAAAGGGCCGCTATGCTGCTCGCTGCGGTTGTGGATGGCCTGGGCGAAGATTTCCTTGCCGGTGCCGCTCTCGCCCTGGAGGAGGATGTTGGAGGAGGTGGTGGCGGCGAGCTTGGCCATGCGGACGGCTTCGAGGATTTCGACGCTTTCGCCGACGATGTCGCTGAACTGGAGGGTGGCGTGGTAGCCGCTGTAGCGGTTTACAAGGTTTTGGATCTGCTTGATCGGCCGCAGGATGATGACGCCGCCGATGATTTTTTCCTGCTCGTCGGTGACCGCCTCGCCGGAGGCGAAGCAGTGGAACATGCCTTTTTTGCCGTCGACCATGAGTTCGGCGTCTTCGAACGGTTCGCGGGCGCTGAGCATGCGCCGCGGCAGGCCGGCGTTGCCGCCGAAGAGTTTTTCGATGTTGATGCCGAGCACTTCGCGCCCGCTTTTGTCGAGGATTTTCTTGGCCGCCGGGTTGACTTGGCTGACGACGCCGCGCTCGTCGACCATGAGCACGCCGTCGGACATGGTGTTGAAGATGTTGGTGAGCCGGTTGTTGGCGAGGGCCAGCTCGCGGTTTTTCTGGCGGATGGCGAGCTGGGCGTTGATGGCTTCGGCGGCGGCGACGACCATGCCGAGGGTGTGGAGGTGGGAGGCGTAGGAGGCGCCGGACATGTCGAGGATGCCGACCATCCGTCCGTCGGCGTCGAAGATGGGCGCCGAGGAGCAGGTGAGGCAGTGGTGCTTCTGGCAGTAGTGCTCGGCGCCGGAGACCTGGATGGGCTCGCGGAGAACGAGGGCGGTGCCGATGGCGTTGGTGCCAGCTTCTTCCTCCCGCCAGCTGGCGCCGCGGAAAAAGTTGTTGGTCATCGGGCCGCCGAGGGTGTCCTCGTCGGCGAATATTTCCATTATGTAGCCGCGCTCGTCGGTGAGGACGACGACGAAACCGGAGCCGGCGACGAATTTGTAGAGGTTGGCCATGAAGGGTTTGGCGATTCTGATGAGTTCCTGTTTTTCGGCGAGCAGCGCTGCCATGGCTTCGCTGTCGAGGCGGCTGTGGAGTGCGTTGTCATAGGGGTTGACGCTGGCCCGGGCGCAGCGGGCCCAGGAGTCGACGATCCGGGGGCGGATGGCGGGGAGCTGCTTTTTGCCGGTGGTGAAGTCCTGCCAGGCGGGAAGCGCTACGTCCCGGAAGTTGTTTGCCGCTGTCATCTTGATCCCTCCGTCGCTGATAAGATTTCGCCGCTCCCCTCCTCTTCCCTGCCGCCTTGTCCCCTTTTTTGCGTACGGGAGATGTAAATATGTGGTGGCCGCAACGGCCGTTCCTCTTTGATGTGCCGCGGCCGTTCAGAAAGCCCCAGATGCAAGGCGCACCGGAAGAGCGCGCCGCGACGCGTACTTTGGGCGTACGCTAGCAAGCGCTCTGAGGAGCAACGCCGCAGATGGGGCTTTATCAACGGCCGACAAAGAAAAGTTATCCCCCGGTTGGCCGGGGGATGACTTTTCGGTATTGCAACTAAACCTGTTGGAAGCGGCTGAGGGTCAGCTGCCGCAAGCGTTTGTCGGTTTCGGCGCCGGCGATGTAGGCGGCGATCATTTTGCCGGTTATCGGCGCGAGGGCGATGCCGTCGCCTTCGTGGCCGGCCGCCATGACGAAACCTTCGAGCCCTTCGACGGGGCCGAGGATGGGCATGCCGTCGGGGGTGTAGGGCCTGAGGCCGGCAAAGGTGCGGATGACGTGGACTTTGGCGAGGAAGGGCAGGATGCTGACGGCGTGCCGCAGGACGGCGGCGGTGGCTTCGGGGGTGACGGCGGTGTCGTAGCCGACGAATTCCCTGGTGCCGCCGATGAGCAGCGTGCCTTCGGCGGTCTGCCCGGCCGCCAGCCCTACGCCGAGGTCGGCGGCTTCGGGGTCTTCGCTGCGGATCATTTCGGGGTTGTATTTGGCGACGATGTAGCGGGCGCTCCAGATTTCCCCGTGGACCATGGGGGGCATGGGTTCGGTGACGATTATCTGGCCGCGCCGCGGTTTGATGGGCAGCTCGATGCCGGCCATGCTGCCGATGGCGGGAGCGAACACGCCGGCGGCGTTGACGACGACGCCGGCCCTGATATCCCCTGCCTGGGTGACGACCCCTTCCACCCTGCCGTTGTTGACCAGCAGACCGCGCACTTCCGCGCCGGTTCTGATGTCGGCGCCGCCGCGGCGCGCGGCGCGGGCAAAGGCGAAGGTGAGTTTGAGGGGGCTGACTTCGGCGTCGGCGGGGCTGTAGGTGGCGGCGATGACGGACGGCGCGAAGGCCGGCTGGCGCCTGCGAGCTTCGTCGCCGCCGAGGATTTCGACGGGCAGGCCATGGTTTTTCTGGCGCTCGACGAATTTTTCCATGATGGCCATCTGGCGTTCGTTTTCGATGGCGATCATGCCGCCGTAGCGGTGGTAGTCGAGGTCGGCGCCGAGTTCTTCGCCGAGGGCGGGGAACATGGCCGAACTTTCCAGCGCGAGGTCGAGGTGCAGGCCGGGGTTCTTGGACTGCATGCTGATCGCTTTGTCGCAGGCCCCGGAGGTGCCGGCGCAGATGTCGCCGCGCTCCAGGAGAACGGACTTGAGACCCAGTTTTGTGAGGTAGTAGGCGATGGAGGCGCCGATGACCCCGCCGCCGATGACGATTACGTCTGCGGTGCGTTCGTTCATTTGTTTTCCTCCCGGCATTTGCAGCCTGCCGACCCGCCGCCGGGGCTAAGGAGCGCTTCGACGGTGACGGGGCGCACGGGCGGGCGGACGGAGGATGTTTCTATCTCGGCAGGATTTTGGCCGGTTTCGGCGGCGATAAGGCCGACGATGAGGCGGCGGCAGGTCCGGCCCTGGCAGAGGCCCATGCCGGCTCCGGTGCGTCTTTTGACGCCGGTGACGGTGGTGGCGCCTTCGGCGATGGCCTGGCGGATTTCGTCTTCGTTTACTTCTTCGCAGCGGCAGATGTGTTTGCTCATGCTCCGTCCCTCCCTTCGACGCTGATTGCCCTGACGGTGTTGAGCAGTTCTTTGGGGACGCGGACGGTGACGACGGCGGTGTGGTCCTGGGTTTTCGAGGCCAGCACTTTTTCGACGGCGCCGGCGCCGACGCGGCGGCCGGTGCGGTCGAGCGCGTTGACGGCGTCGCCGGGCTCGGGCAGCGGCCAGGCTTCGTAGGGCAGTTGGACGGTGCCTTCGTCGCCGGGACGGGAGGCGTCGACGACGAAGATGGCGAGCCCCGGGCACCTGGCGATGCAGACGCCGCAGCCGATGCATTTGGCGGCGTCGAGTACGGGCAGCGAGGTGATGGGCAGGCCGACGGTGATGGCGCGGACGGGGCAGGCTTCCTCGCAGGGGTTGCAGGGGATGTCCTGCACGCATTCGATGACGGCTACCGGGCCTTTGGCCATTCGTTCGTGCGAGGGCAGGCAGGCCGCGAGTTCGTCGGCCGAGAGGTAGCCGCAGGTGGCGAGGTTAGCTGACATGCGCTCCCCTCCCTTCGGCGGTTATCTGCTCTTTGGCGTCACGGCGGGCTTGCCCGAAGCGGCCCGTCCTGAGGGCGTTGAGCCTCGCCCACACAGCTTGTTTGAGGGCTGCGGCCTCTTGCGGGGCGACGCGGCCGAGGGCTTCGGCGGCGGCGATGCCGGCGAGGCGCCCTTCTTCCATGGCGCTGCTGGCTTCTTCGACGCCGGTGATGTCGCCGGCGACGTAGATGCCGGCGGCGGTTGTTTCCATGTTGTCGTCGTGGACTGGCAGGTGGCCGCCGAGCTTCGGGATGTAGGTGAATTTGCAGCCGCACATGAGGGCGAGCTCGGCCAGCGGGGTGAGGCCGACGGCGATGGCGACGCAGCCGACGGCGACGTCGCGTTCGCTGCCGGGCACGGGCCGGAAGCGGTCGTCGAGGGCGACGAGGGTGACCCCTTCGACGCGGTCGACGCCATGGACGCATTTTACGGTGTGGCCGGTGAGGATGGGGACGCCCAGCCGGGAGATTTTGGCGGCGTGGACGCCGTAGCCGCCGATGGCGGGGGCGGCTTCGACGAGGGCCGCGACCTGGCCGCCGGCCTGGCGGATCTGGTAGCTGACGATGAGGCCGACGTTGCCGCTGCCGATCATGATTGTCTTTTCCGCGGGCAGCACCCGGTGGAGGTTGACCATGGTCTGGACGGCGCCGGCGCTCATGACGCCGGGCAGGGTGCAGCCGGGGAAGGCGAGGGCGTTTTCGGAGGCGCCGGTGGCGAGGATTATTTTTTTCGGGTTGAGGAGCAGGCGTCGCTGGTCGGCGGTGATGACGGCCACGCGACGATCGGGGTAGATGGCGTAGACGACGGCGCCGAGTTCGATGCGGGCGCCGAGCCGGGCGGTTTCCGCGAGCAGCGAGTCGCCGATGGCGTAGCCGCGGACGCCGGCCCGGTGGTCTTTGGAACCGAAGAATTTGTGGATCTGTTTGAAGAGCTGGCCGCCGGGACGGTCGTTTTCGTCGAGGACGAGGACGGCGGCTCCCAGCCTGGCCGCTTCGGCGGCGGCCGACAGGCCGGCCGGACCGGCGCCGATGACGATAATGTCTGTGTCTGCCTGGGTCATTCTTTCGCCTCCCGTGCCGCCTGAGCGTCCTGGGTGGCGATTTTCATGCCGGCGCGCACCGGGGTTACGCAGGTGCGGACGTTGGCCTGGCCGTCAACGGTCATGACGCAGTCGGTGCAGCGGCCGATGCCGCAGAATACGCCGCGCGGTTCGCCGCTCTTGCGGGTGTGGCGCAGTTTGAGCCGGCCGGCGGCGATGATGGCGGCGGCGATGGGTTCGCCTTCGCGAGCGGGGATGGGTTCGCCGTCGACTTCGATGAATACCGGCGGTTGTTCTTCAAGGGGTCCGAGGATGGGGTGCCGGAGGATTCTCATGTGTTCACCTCTTGTTGGCCGCAAGGGGGGGGATGGCCCCCCCACGCGGCGGTCGTGTTAGTTGCTGACGCTTTGGGGCGCGTCTTTTCCGGTGTCGCGGGTGAGCATGGATACCACGACGATGAGGACGATGGCGGCGCCGAGGGCGATGAGCACCCGGTTGGGCCCGAGGGCGGTCACCTGGGTGAGGACGGAGCCGACGACGAGGCCGACGCGGGCGCCCCACGGGGTGACTTTACAGTTTTTGCGGCCCATCTGGAGCGGCTCGCTGCTGCGCTCGCGCCACAGGAAGCCGACGAGGAGCAGCGGCACGAGGCCGCCGCCGGCCATAGCGTAGGCTTTGGCGAAGAGGCCGAGGATGGTGGAGGCCTGAATCGCCGCCCAGCAGGCGAAGACACCGACGACGACGGTGAGGCCTTTGGCAAGTTTGACGAGGGTCTGGTCGTCGAGGTCGGGCCGGAAGGGCTTGATGAGGTCGTTGACAATGAGGACGGTGGCCGAGTTGAGGTTGGAGTCGGCGGAGGACATGCCAGCGGCGAGGATGAGGGTGAAGACCATCGCCGACAGCCACACCGGCATATAGTGGGTAAGCATCCAGGGAATGGCGTCGTCGGCCTTGAGGTTGGGGTTGAGGGTGAGGATGATCATGCCGACGAGGCAGGTGAGGAGAACCATGATGAGGGCGGCGCAGCCGCTGAACAGCAGGCCGGTGCGGGCGGTGCTGGCGTTTTTGGCAGCGAAGCAGCGCTGCCAGTAAATTTGGGCGGAGAGCACGCCGACGGTGGCGGTGACGAAGTTTACGACCATGGTCATGGGGTTGACCTTGTTGAAGCTCCACAGATCGCCTTTACCCATGGCGGTCAGCCTGTTGCCCAGTTCGGTGAAGCTCCAGTTGACTGGCTCGAAGGCGAAAAAGTAGAAGGCGACGCCGAGGACGAGAACGAGGACGCCCTGGAAAAGGTCGGTCCAGACGACGGAGTGGATGCCGCCGATGGCGGTGTAGATGATGAAGACGGCGGAGAAGAAGATGATGATGGGCAGCGGGTCGGCCCCGGTGGCGATGTTGAAGATGGCCCCGAAGGCTTTGCCCTGGCCGCCCACCCAGGCGATCATGATGCAGCAGGCGAGAATGGCGGCGATGGCCCGCGTCCATTTGTCGCGGACGAAGAGGTCGTCGGCCATTTCGGCGACGGTGTTGTAGGTGAAGCGGCCGGCGATGCCGGCGAACAGCAGGGCGAAGAGGATCTTGGAGCCTTGTTCGCCGAGGATGAAGGCCATCCACGGCAGGCCGAGGGTGTAGCCCCGCCCGGCGTGGCCGACGAAGTTGCCGACGCCCATGATGGTGGCGAATTCGGTGAAGAGGATGAGGTAGAGGGGGAAACTGCCGCCGCCGATGGCGTACTGGGAGAAGGATTCGCCGGCTTTGCCCTGGACCCGCCAGGAAATCCAGAGGAAAAAGCCGCAGAGCACGATGGTAATAATCCACAAAGAAGTGCCGAGATCCATATACCTACCTCCTTTTTTTGGGTAACCCTACCAAAATATTATTGTTTATCGGTATTATATATGTCAGCCGGAAGGCTGCCGGCGGGAAGGGGCTCGGCGGGGTTCTGCCAGGCGTCGGCGGCGTCCGCCGGTCCGCGGGCGAATGCGAGGGAGCCGATGAGCGACAGGATGTCGTATACCGGCCGGCCCGAGATGCGGGCGAAGATGCGCCGGAAGGGCGGCAGGTTGGTGCATTCGAGGACGAGCGCGCCGGCGTCGGGGAACCTGTCCCTGATCTCGCGGGCGGCTTCTTCCATTTCGTTTTGCAGGGCGGCGACGTCGAGGGTGGTCTTCTGGCGGACGAAGGTGGTGTAGAATTCCTCTTTGTCTTCGAGGCCGAAGATTATATGACGGTCGCTGTCGATGCCGGCGCCGGCCAGATGGCGGGGCGAAAGGCGCTCGCTGTTGGCGGTGACGATGACGATCTTTTGCGCCGACCCGAGCGTTTTTTCGACCGCAGGTACCTGCAACAGGCTGGAGGTGAGCACGGGAATGTCGACGGCCGCCGCCAGCTCGCGCTGGAAGACGGCGAGGAAGCCACAGCTGGTGGTGACGGCTTTGACGCCTTCGGCTGCGAGTTCCCGCGCCCCTTCGACGAAGGCGGCCAGCAGCCGACTGTCGTTCTGCTCGACAACCCTGGACGGCAGGGCGCCGCGGACTACTTTGTAGCGGACGGGGAAGGGGAAGGTGCGGGCGTTGCCGATGTCGCCCACCAGACGGGGGAAGACGGTATCGAGCATGAGGATGCCGATATCCTGCCCGTAGTTGGTGTATCCTCCGGTGAGCTGCATTGGCCCATCCTCCCTTTTTTCGCTCCTGACGGGTTATGTATTGACCGGCAGGTCGAGCTTGCGCATTTCGGCGCGGATTTTGTCCAGGTCGGCCGCGCCGGGGGCGACAAGCGGCAGGCGGACGTCGCCGGCCGCGAGGCCGAGCATGTTGACGGCGGCTTTGACCGGGGTGGGGTTGGTGGCGATGAACATGGCGCGGAAGACCGGGATCAGCTTTAGGTGCAGTTCCCTGGCCCGGGCAAGGTCGCCGGCGAAGAAGGCGGCTATCATGGCTTTGATTTCGCGGCCGACGATGTGGCCGGCGACGCTGATGACGCCGCAGCCGCCGACGGCGAGCGCCGGCAGGGTGAGGGCGTCGTCGCCGGAGTAGAGGTCAAAGCCTTCAGGGGCAATGCGGATTATTTCGCTCATTTGCTCCAAATTCCCGCTGGCTTCTTTGACGGCGACGATATTTTTTATCGCCGCCAGTCTTAGCACCGTTTCCGGCAGCAGGTTGACGCTGGTGCGGCCGGGGACGTTGTAGACGATGAGCGGCAGGTCGGGGGCGGCGGCGGCGGCGGCGGCGAAGTGCCTGAAGAGGCCTTCCTGGGAGGGTTTGTTGTAGTAGGGGGCGACAAGCATCGCGCCGTGCAGGCCGATGCGGGCGGCTTCCCTGGTCAGGTGGATGGACGTGGCGGTGTCGTTTGTGCCGGTGCCGCCGACGACATAGGCCCGGTCGCCAACGGCCGCCAGTACGACTTCAAAAAGTTTGAGCCGTTCCTGGTCGGTGAGGGTGGCGGCTTCGCCGGTGCTGCCGGCGACTACCAGGCCGTCGTTGCCGTGGTCGACGAGGTAGGCGGCCAATTCGGCGGCCTTGTCGTAGTCTACGGCCATGTTTTTGTCGAAGGGGGTGACCATCGCGGTGAGTACTTGTCCGAATTTACTCATAATCATTCTCCTTTGCCTCGTTGCCCGAGCACGCCGGCGTGCAGGGCCCTGAGCGCCGCTACGAGGTCGGCCGTCGCCACGATGCCGGATACGGCGTACGGACCGGTGTAGGTCTGCAGGACGCCGATCTTGGCCTGACGGAGCAGGTCGACGAACATGTTGACGACGGCCGCCGCCGGGGCCGAGCAGCCGATGAGCGATATTTTGGCGCAGTCTTCCGCCTTGGCGGCGACACTCAGACCTGCGGCCGCGGCCTGGGCGGCGGCGAGCTCGATGTCGGCCTGGGCGGCGATGATTTCGACGCCCTGCGGGGTTAGGTTGATGAGGTCGGCATCAAGGCCGGTGGCGGCCAGACGGCCAAGCACAGCCGCGCCCGCCCCCCCTTTTCCCCAGGTGAGCCTGATGACGCCGTAGCCGTTTTTGTGGGCCAGGCCGACGGCTACGCGGCCCCGCAGGCGCTCGATGGTGCCGTCGCGGTCGCCTGTCACGAGGGTGCCGTCGGCGTCGCCGGCGGTGCTTTTGATCCTGAGCGGCAGGCCGTGGCGGAGGGCTATTTCGACGGCGCGGGGATGGATGACCTTGGCTCCCTGGATGGCGAGCTGGTAAGCTTCTTCGTAGGAGATGACGGGGATGGTGCCGGCTTCGGGAACGACCCGCGGGTCGGCGGTCATGATGCCGTCGACGTCGGTGTATATCTCGGCCGCCTCGGCTTTGACGGCCGCCGCGAGAGCGGCGGCGCTCGTGTCGCTGCCACCGCGGCCGAGGGTGGTGATCTCGCCGTTTTCGCTGGCGCCCTGGAAGCCGGCGACGACGACGATCCTGCCGGCGGCGAGGTGGTCGGTTACGCCCCTGGGGTCGATGCGGATTATTTGGGCGTCGCCGTGGGCGGGGGTGGTGATGATGCCCGCCTGCTGGCCGGTGAGGAATACGGCTTCCAGGCCGGCTTTTTTGAGGGCGCCGACGACGATCACCCCGGCGACGATTTCGCCGCAGGCCATGATGAGGTCTTGTTCGCGCTTGCCGATGGCGGAGCATTCCTCTTTGGCCAGGGTGAGGAGGGTGTCGGTGGCGTAGGGTTCCCCGGCCCGCCCCAGGGCGGAGACGACGACAAGCGGCGCATAGCCGGCCGCCTTGGCGGCGGTGATCTTCGCCACGACCTGTTGGCGGCGCTCGGCGGTGCCGACGGATGTGCCGCCGAATTTCTGGACGAGTATCCGCATGGGGTTCACCCTCCTAGACGAGACGTCGGGCGATGAGTTGCTCGGCGATCTGGATGGCGTTAAGGGCGGCGCCTTTGCGGATCTGGTCGCCGACCACCCAGATGTTGAGCCCGGCCGGTATGGTGCGGTCTTCGCGGATGCGGCCGACGAACACTTCGTCGCGGCCGGCGGTAAAGGCCGGCATGGGATAGATCTGGCGGTCGGGTTCGTCGAGGACGGACACGCCGGGGGCGGCGACCAGTATCCGCCGCGCTTCTTCAACCGATAGTTTGCGCCCGGTTTCGAGGTTGAGGAATTCGGAGTGGCTGCGCAGGACGGGGGCTCTTACCGTGGTGGCGGTGATGGGCAGCGACGGCAGGTGCATGATTTTGCGCGTTTCGAGCACCAGTTTCATTTCTTCTTTGGTGTAGCCCTCGTCTTCGAAGATGTCGATCTGGGGAATGAGGTTGAAGGCGATGGGGTAGTGCGCACCGAGGGCGGCCACGGGCAGGATGGCTGCCGAGGGCTGGCGGCCGTCCAAAAGTTCGCGCAGTTGGCCGTTAAGTTCGTCGACGGCCGCTTTGCCGGCCCCTGAGACGGCCTGGCAGGTGGAGACGATGACCCGTTTGAGTTCGGCGTGCTGGTGGATGGGGTTGATGGCCAGGGCCATGATGATGGTGGAGCAGTTGGGGTTGGCGATGATGCCGTTGTGCTTGTCGAGGTCGCCGATGTTGACTTCGGGCACGACCAGCGGCACGTTCGTGTCGAGGCGGAAGGCGCTGCTGTTGTCGATGACGACCGCGCCCGCTTTGACCGCTTCCGGCGCCAGGACCTTGCTGATGGGGCCGCCGGCGAAGAAGGCGATCTGGATGTCGCGGAAGGCTTCGGGTGTGGCTTCCTCGACGATGTGGTCTTCGCCCCGGAATGTGATGGTCGTGCCCACCTCCAGGGCCAGCAGCTTCAGCTTGCCGATGGGAAAGTCGCGGCTGGCGAGGATGTCGAGCAGTTCGGCGCCGACCGCTCCTGTCGCCCCCAAGATGGCTACATTGAATTTCTCCATTCGTATCCCCCTTTGTACCCGCAGTATTGAATTGAAAAGACCGCGCTTTTTTTATTACGCAATATCCGTGCCAGGGGCGGCGAGCCCTTATACCGCGGGCGTCGGGGCGAGAACAGGCCAGACGGTATTATTTCAAATATTGAAAAAAAAGCCCCGCAGCCGCCGCAGTTGGCCATTTGTCATAATTACGTTTTCTGAAAATCGGAAGGTATTTTCTGTCTCGGCGGCAAAGTATTAAGGAAAATATTTCTTGCCGGAGGTTGTCATGCCACTTAAGGTCGGGATTGTCGGTTCGGAACGGCAGTGTCTGCTGCTGCTTGATTTGTTGGCCGCCCAGGACGAGCTGAGCGTGTGCGCCGCTCTGCCGCTGCCGCGCGAGGCGCTGTCCGCAAAGCGGTTCGGACCGCATCGCGCCCTGATGGCCGCGTCGTGGGACGATCTGGCCGGCCGGGGACCGGAGGCGGTTTTCAGCTTCGTGCCGCTGTCCGAGCTGCCCGCGGGCTGGCCGCCGGCCGGCGTGGAGCTGATCGGCTTCCATACCGCCCACGCGGTGAGCAGCTTGCTGAGTTTTCTGTCCCGCCAGCTGACCCAGTGCGAGGAGCAGCGGGTGAAGTATCTCAGCGCCCTGAACGCTGTCACGGAGGGCATCCAGATCATGAATGAGGCGGGGATCATCGAGTATATCAATCCGGCCTTTTCGACGATCACAGGCATCCATCCGGCAGAGCGGATCGGGACGAATGTTTTTCAGGTTTCCCCGGACGGCGCGGCGGCGCGCGTGCTGCTGTCCGGCAAGGCGGCCAGGGGGGTCCGCAATCAGGCGGTGGGGTCGTGCGCCGATGTTATTTCCAACGGGGCGCCGATTTTCATGGCCGGGACGCTGCGCGGGGCGGTGGTCGCCTTCCAGGAGGTGACCGATATCATGCGCCTGTCGGAGGAGCTGAGCACCACCAAGGAGCTGGTCGAGTCGCTGAGCCGCGAGCTGGGGGCGGCCAAATACACGTTCGCGGATATGATCGGCGCCAACCGCAAGGTGCTGGAGGCGATAAATTTAAGCAAGCGGGCGGCGAAGAACGATTCGACGGTGCTGATAACCGGCGACAGCGGCACCGGCAAGGAGATCGCGGCCAACGCTATCCACCACGCCAGTCCCCGCTGGAATAAACCGTTCATCACCGTGAATTGCGCCTCAATCCCCGAGTCGCTGCTGGAGAGCGAGCTGTTCGGCCACGAGAAGGGGGCGTTTACGGGCGCCCATAAGGCCAAGGCGGGCAAGTTCGAGCTGGCGAACGGCGGGACGATCTTCCTCGACGAGATCGGCGATCTGAGTTTCAGCACCCAGGCCAAGCTGCTGAGGGTGCTGCAGGAAAAGGAGGTCGAGCGGATCGGCAGCAATCAGCGCCAGGCGGTGAACGTGAAGATCCTCGCCGCTACGAACAGGAACCTGCAGCGCATGGTGGCCAAGGGGTTGTTCCGCGAGGATCTCTATTACCGGCTGCAGGTGATTAACGTCACCCTGCCCCCGCTGCGGGACCGCAAGGACGATATCCCGCTGCTTGTCGACCACATCCTCCGCCGGGTGTGCCAGGAGTCGGGGCGGCCGACCCTGCGGATGAGCGCGGCCTGCCTCGAGCTGCTGACGGCCCATTCGTGGCCGGGCAATATCCGCGAGCTGCAGAATGTGCTGACGCGGGCGGTGATGTTGTGCGACGGCGACAGCCTTCATCCCGGCAACTTCCGGTTTATGTCCAGCAACGCGCCGGCGGAGGCGCTGCCCGGCGACGAGCCGATCCTCCCGCTGCACGAACTGGAGAAGAATATGGTCGTCAGGGCGCTGAAGAAGTACGGCTGGTCGACGGCCGGAAAAAAAAGCGCCGCCCAGGAGCTTGGTATCGCTCTGGGGACGCTGTATTACAAGATCAAGCAGTATCAGCTCGGCAAGTGACGCCGACCGGCTAGACCCAGAGGTCGCGCCGGCTGGTGCTGACGGCGTAGACGCCGTTGCCGATGGCGTAGGCCACGTCGTCGGCTGTGCGGATGAGGCCGCCGGCGAGGACGGGGATGTCGGTCTCGCGGATGATCTCATGGACGATCGCCGCCGGGACGAGGGCGGGGAGGATTTCGACCGCGTCGGGTTTGAAGCCTTTAAGCATGTGTATCCCTGTGCGCAGCGAATCGGAGTCCATGAGGAAGAGGCGCTGGATGACGAGCAGGCCTTCTTCGCGGGCGATTTTGCCGAGGTGGGGCTTGGTGGTGATGAGGGCCGTCAGGCCGGCGCGGGCGAGGAATCTGATGCCCGACTTGTCTTTGCCGATCCCTTCGAACAGGTCGAGGTGGACGATGAGCTGCTTTTTGCATTCCTGGCCGCGGCGCACCAGCCGCGGCAGTTCGTTTATGTCGCCGAAAAGGACGATGACGGACGGGGAGCTTGTGCGCATCGCCGCCTCGAAGTCTTCGCCGGACCGGGCCGCGGGAATGACGGCCCCTTTTTTTGTCAGGGCGGCGATTGTCATTCGCGTCATGCTTTGCACCCCTCTCTTACCGCATGTGCGGGTCAACGGGGGTTACAGTTTATACTCCGGTTCGTAGGCTTTTCTTATGACTGATATCGGGTGCAGTACCTTTGCCCCCGTGCCGTGGGCGATCTGCAGCCGGCACGTCCCGCAGTCGGCGAGGACGGCGTCGGCCGGTTGGGCCTTTATTTTCGCGAACAGTTCCCGGCCGATGGCCATGGAGATGTCGTAGCGGTCGGCTTTGAAGCCGTAGCTGCCGGCGATGCCGCAGCAGCCGGCGTCGAGATCGGCGACGGTCACGCCGGGCAGGGCGGCGAGCAGTTCGAGGGCCGGCCGGCCGATGCCCTGGGCGCGCAGGTGGCAGGAGGCGTGGTAGAGATATTGGCCGCCGACAGGCGTGAAGGCGGTGTTGAGGCGCCCCCGGTCGTGAAGTTCGAGAAGGAATTCCATAGCGTCGTAGGTGCGGGCGGCGACTTCGCTCGCGCCTTCGGCGCCGAGCAGTTCGTCGTACTCCTGCTGGATCATCAGGCCGCAGCTGGTGCAGGCGGTGAGGATGGGGACGCCCTGGCGGGCGTAATCGGCGAGGGCGGCGAGGTTGCGCTTCGCGGCCGCCGCCGCTTCTTCGAGGTAGCCGCCGGTGACGAGCGGCACGCCGCAGCAGGCGAGGCCGGGCGGGACGATGACCTGGTGGCGGTTGGCCTGGAGGACGGCGATGAGGTCGAGCCCAACCTGGGGGTCGTTGTAGTTTATGAAGCAGCCGGGGAAGAAGACGACTTTGTCGGCAAAGGGCTGTTGGCGCAGTTTACCGTACTGCCTGAGGAAGGTGCGGGGGGCGTAGCGGGGCAGCGGCCGGCTGCCGGAGATGCCGATGGCTTTGAGCATCTGGCGGGTGACGGGGTTGGCCATGCCGAGGTTGGTGAGGGGCTGACCGGGCATGGCGAGTTTGGCCATGTGCTCGCCGTGGGCGAGGATCCAGTCGCGCAGGCGGCGGCCGTGCTTTTTGACGTGCTCGGCCCTGGCCCGCATGTTGAGCGCCGCCACCGGCACGCCGGAGGGGCAGGTGATGTCGCAGTTTTTGCAGTTGGTGCAGTAGGCAAGGGCGGCGTCGGTGGGCGCGCCTGCTTTGCGGAAGCGTTCGGCGGCCGGGCCGGCCATTTTGGGGCCGGGGAAATCGCGCACGACGGCGGTGACCGGGCAGAGGGCGGTGCAGGCGGCGCACGTGGTGCAGGCGTCGATGTTATTATTACACGTTTTCACGGCTATTCCTCCCCGCCGCCACGCCGGCTTTGTAACCGCTGACGAGGGCGACGCCGTTGCCGGATTTTTCGTAGCTGTAGTCGCAGCCGGCCAGGATGGCGCCGGCGAAACGGACATTGTCGAGAAGGGGCCGGCCGGTGGCGTCCACGGGCCTGAGCTCGCCGTCGGTCGCGACGCCGAAGGTGGCGAAGGGCTGCGGGCCGGACGCGAGCAGGCGGGGCTGGCTCCAGGCCTGCTGGTCGGCGGGGACGGCCAGGGGCAGTTTGAAGACGCTTTCGCGCGCGGCGCCGGCGAAGCTTTCGAGGCCGCCGCCGAGGAAGCCGCCGGTGGCAAAGACGAAGGAGCGGGCCCGGTAGCTGCGCTCGCGCCCCTGGCGGCCGGTGACGATCGCCTGGCAGCGGTCATCCGCTGCTTCGGCCCGGATGACTGCGGCGTGTTCGAGGATGGCGACGCCCTGTCGCCTGAGGTGGGCGAGCAGCAGCGCGCGCAGGCGGAGGCCGGTGACGGCGGGCGGGGCGCCGGCGATTTCGACGAGCCGGCAGCCGGAGGCGGCCTCCAGGTCTTCCCACGCCGCGCAGCCGGGCTGCGTGCCCAGGACAGGCGGCATGATTACGAACCGACCGGAGGGAAGGCGCTTTTTCAGCTGGGCGGCGCACGCCGCGCGGCCGGCTTCGCTGTCGAGCCAGCGGGCGACGTCGAGGGCGGTGGCGTCGCGGCCGCCGGTGAAGCCGCAGTCGATGGCGACGACACTGTAGTGTTTGTTGTAGCCGGGGCGGCTGGCGAGCCCCTGGGCGATCATTTCCGGCCGGTAGTCTTTGAGGCCGGCGAAGCCGAGGATGACGATGCCGTCGGCGGCCGACACCCCGACGGTGTCCATTGTCCTGGGCACCAGGCAGGCGGGTTTGAGTGTGCCGGCGGCGGTGGGCAGCCAGCGGTTGGCCGCAAGCGAGCCGCAGTACGGGTAGCCGCCCTCCTCGCACAGGGCGAGGAACCAGTCCGCCGCCTCCCGGACGGCCGGCAAGCCGAGTTTGCCGTAGGGGTGGCTTTCCGGCAGGGCGGCGATCGCCGCCGCCAGGTCGGTTACCGGCCGGCCGTCGGGGCCGTAGCCGAGGATGTCGATCGTGCCGCCGCCGATGGTGAGGGCGCCCGCGCCTTTGGCAGCCAGCAGCACCCGCGCGCCTTCGCCGGCGGCCGCGGCCGCGGCGGCGAGGCCGGCCAGGCCGGCGCCGACGACGATTACGTCATATTCCTTCATCGTTCATCGCTCCATCTATATTGAGACTCGCGCCGTATATGCCGCGGAGCAGTTCTTCTTCTCTGAGCTGTTTGCCCCACAGGACGGGCCGGATGCCCGACCAGCGTTCCTCGAGGAAGTCGCGGAGCAGTTCGGCCGCGCCTTTGTCGGTCAGGCCGGCGGCACAGACGGCGCCGACGCTGCGGAAGCCGCAGAACGCCCCCTGGCAGGTGCCCATCCCCAGCCGCGTCCGGCGGCGGATGTCGCTGAGGCCGTGGGTGGTGGCGCGGGCGGCGATTTCTTTGATTTCCCCCAGGGTGACGAGTTCGCATTCGCAGATCAGCGCCCGGTCGGCGATGTCGTCTTCGAGCCTCCGGACGACGGCCCCGAAGGCGTCGCCCAGCCTGGCGGCCGCCAGTTCGGCCCCGCCGGCGGGGAAGTATTTCTGCGCCGCGGCCAGCAGGCCGGGGTCAGGGTCGGCGACGAGCGGCTCGTCGGCGGTGCGGCAGGGTGCGTCGATGCCGAGGCGTTCGCAGGCGAGGTCGGCCGCTTTTTCGGCCATCAGCCGGTAGGTGGTGAGTTTGCCGCCGACGACGGTGATGAGGCCGTCAATGCCTTCGGCGCGGTGGTCGATGACGGCGAAGCTGCGGGAGGCGGCGCGGCCTTCGGCGGCGCTGTAGAGGGGGCGCGTGCCGGCGAAGGCGCGGAGGATGCGGTAGTCGGCCAGGTTTGCGAACAGGTCCTGACCGATGCGCAACAGTTTGAGGACTTCATCGCTGCGGGGGGCGGTGTCGTCGGGCCGGTCGGCGGCGACGGAGGTGGTGCCGAGGATGGTGATCGAGCCGTGGGGCACGAAGATATCGCCGTCCGACGGCGGGCGGAGGCGGTTGATGATGCGGCTGGTGAAGCGGTGGTTGAAGGCGACGAGGGTGCCGCGGTCGGGTTTGACGTGGACCTCGGCGCCGGCGAGGGCGGCGACTTTGCCGACCCACGAGCCGGCGGCGTTGATGACCAGGTCGCACGGTATGATTCGCGTCTCGCCGCTGAGGACGTCGCGGACGGTGACGCCCGTGACCTTGGCTGCGTCGCGCTCGATGCCGACCGCTTCGGTGTAGGTGAGGACTTCGCCGCCGTGGCGGGTGGCGGCGGCGGCGTTCTGCCAGCAGAGCCGGAAGCCGTCGATGGCGGCGTCGGGGACGCGATAGGCGGCGGCGATGCGCGGGGTGAGGTTGGGTTCGAGCCGCACCGCCTCCTCAGGGGCTACAGCCGCGGCCGGCAGGCCGAGCGCGCGGCAGGCGGCGAGCCACTGCTGTTCGAAGGCGGCGTCGTCTTCGGGCAGGCGGACGAAGAAGCCTTCGGTGTCTTCGACGCACTGGTTGGCGATTTTTCGCAGGATCCGGTTTTCGGCGATGCATTCCGCCGCCGATTCCGGGTCTTTGACGACATAGCGGCCGCCGCTGTGGAGCAGGCCGTGAAAGCGCGAACTGGTGCCGTAGGCGAGGTCGCGCTGCTCGATCAGCACGGCTTTGACGCCCCGCATCGCCAGGTCGCGCAGGATGCCTGCGCCGGTTGCTCCGCCGCCGATGATGACGGCCTGCGTTTTGGTCATGTTTCTCCCACTCCCGGTGTCATTAATTATTGAAAAAAAGGTAGAGAAGTCCCTTTGTCCTCGCGGCGCAAAGGGACTTCTCTTATACTCCAGCCCCTGTTTATGCTGTTATTCTTCCCAGTCGAGAGCCCGTGTGACCGCTTTGCGCCAGCCTTTGTAGAGTTTGGCGCTCCGCTCGCCGTCCATCTGGGGCGCGAAGCGGGTGTCGAGCTTCCAGTTGCTGACGAGGCTGTCGCGGCCGTTCCACACGCCGGTGGCGAGACCGGCCAGGTAGGCGGCGCCGAGGGCGGTGGTTTCGGTGACCTGGGGACGGTCGACAGGCACGCCGAGGATGTCGGCCTGGAACTGCATGAGGACGTTGTTGCCGACGGCGCCGCCGTCTACCTTGAGCGCCTGCAGGCTGATGTCGGAGTCGGCCTCCATAGCGCTGAGGACGTCTTTGGTCTGGTAGGCCATGGCGTCGAGGGTGGCGCGGATGACGTGGGCTTTGGTGCTGCCGCGGGTGAGGCCGAGGATGGCGCCGCGGGCCTTCATGTCCCAGTAGGGGGCGCCGAGGCCGACAAAGCCGGGTACGACGTAAACGCCTTCGGCGTCCTTGACTTTTCTGGCGTAGTATTCGGAGTCGGCGGCGGTCTCGATGAGCTTGAGGCTGTCGCGCAGCCACTGGACGGCCGCGCCGGCGATGAAGATGCTGCCTTCGAGGGCGTATTCGACTTTGCCGTCCAGGCCCCAGGCGATGGTGGTCAGCAGGCCGTTCTTGGACTCGATGACCTTCTCGCCGGTGTTCATGAGCATGAAGCAGCCGGTGCCGTAGGTGTTTTTGGCCATGCCGGGCTGGAAGCAGGTCTGGCCGAAGAGGGCGGCCTGCTGGTCGCCGGCGGCGCCGGCGATCGGCACGGCGGCGCCGAAGAAGACGCCGGCGTCGGTGAAGCCGTAGACCTCGCTGGAGGGGCGCACGGCCGGCAGCATGGCGGCCGGGACGGTGAGCTCGGCAAGGATTTCTTCATCCCATTTGAGGTCGCGGATGTTGTACATGAGGGTCCGCGAGGCGTTGGAGTAGTCGGTGACGTGGACGTTGCCGGCGGTCAGTTTCCAGATGAGCCAGGTGTCGATGGTGCCGAAGAGCAGGTCGCCGTTTTCGGCCTTCTCCCTGGCGCCGGGCACGTTGTCGAGGATCCATTTGACCTTGGTGCCGGAGAAGTAGGCGTCGATGACGAGGCCGGTTTTGTGGCGGAAGGTGTCCGCCAGGCCTTTGGCCTTGAGGGCGTCGCAGATTTCCATCGTTTGGCGGGATTGCCACACGATGGCGTTGTAAACGGGCTTGCCGGTCGTTTTGTCCCACACGACCGTCGTTTCCCGCTGGTTGGTTATGCCGATGGCGGCGATGTCGCCGGGGCTGATGCCCGCTTTGGCGACGGCTTCGGCGGCCACGCCGATCTGGGTGCCCCAGATTTCGTCGGCGTCATGCTCGACCCAGCCCGGTTTGGGGAATATCTGGGTGAATTCCTTCTGGGCGACGGCGACGATGTCGGACGCGTCGTCGAAGATGATGGCCCGCGAGCTGGTCGTGCCCTGGTCGAGAGCCAGCACGTATTTTTTACTCATTCTGCTCTACCTCCCATTGTATGCCATTGACAGGCTTCCGGTCAACATTTGGCGATTTTTGTCCGCTAGATCAGGCCGACCGCTTTGCCGATGAAGTAGGCGAGGCCGCCGCCGATGAGCGGGCCGACGACAGGCACCCAGGAGTATTCCCAGTCCGAGCCGCCCTTGCCGGCGATGGGCAGGACGAAGTGGGCAAGACGCGGGCCGAGGTCGCGGGCGGGGTTGATGGCGTAGCCGGTCGGCCCGCCGAGGCTGACGCCGATGCCCCAGACGAGGAAGCCGACCAGGAAGGGGCCGAAGCCGGGGGCGATGCCGCCGACGCCTTTGGAAAAGATGGCGAAGATGGGGATTATGAGGGCCAGTGTGCCGATGATCTCGCACAGCAAGTTGGCTGGATAGTTGCGGATGGCCGGGCCGGTGCAGAAGATGCCCAGCTTGGCGCCTTTGTCGTCGCTGACTTCCCAGTGGGGCAGGAAGGCCAGCCAGACGATGATGCCGCCCACGAAACCGCCGGCGAGTTCGGCGAGCATGGTGACGACGGCGTGGGAGGCGCTGTAGACGCCCAGCATCGTTTTGGCGAGGGTGACGGCCGGGTTGAGGTCGGCCTGGGGGGCGCCGGTGGCGATGGCGGTGAAGACGCCCATGACGACGCCAACGGCCCAGCCGAGGGTTATCGTCAGCCAGCCCGCGCCCTCGGCCTTGGATTTTTTCAGCAGTACGTTGGCGACAACACCGGAACCAAATACAATCAGGACCATGGTGCCGAGGAATTCACCCAACAGGTTTGTCATGCATTTTCTCCTCCTTGTTATTTCTCCGCGGTGTTACTCTTTCCCCTCTCCTCTCCCCTGTCGCCCCCTCCCTCCTTGTCCTTTTGCGGGAAAATTAAAAAGCCCGAATAACCCTGACGTGCAGGGGGTTTTCGGACTCTCTCCATCTCTCGTCCACGCTGTGCGGTTAGTACAACTTATTCGCCCGGCGGCGAATTATGCGCGGACAGGTAAATTATTATTTTCACTTTAACGGGGGAAAGAATGCGTCGCAGAGGGATTTTCCGGCAGGCAGAATGATGGTAGGCGGACTTTCTATGGAGCGAAAGAATGTCTAAATTCGCAAAATAAGTCTTATTGCTCTTTCATAAAAGAAATAGTCCCACGCCCAGTTGATCGTGACGATGAAGCGGTTGCGGAAGCCGACCAGGCGGATGAGGTGGATGGCCAGCCACAGCAGCCAGGCGGTGAAGCCGGCGAAGCGCCAGCGGCCGACGGTGGCCACGGCCGAGCTGCGCCCAATGGTCGCGAGGGTGCCTGGGTCGCGGTAGTCGAGAGCGGCCGGCTGCCTGCCGGCCGCGAGGGCGGCGATGTTGGCGGCGGCGAGGGAGGCCTGCTGGACGGCGACAGGGGCGATCATCGGCAGTGGTTGGCCGTCCTGCTCGCGGCAGGCGGCGTCGCCGGCGACGAAGACCTCGGGGTGGTCGGAAAGCTGGAGGGTTTCGGCGACGATGGCCCGCCCGAGGCGGTCGGTGGGAACGCCGAGGGTGGCTATGAGGGCGGCGGCCTTGACCCCGGCCGCCCAGACGAGGGTGCGGGCGGGGATGGCGGCGCCGTCGGCGAGGGTTATCGTACGGCCGTCGAAGCCGGCCACCCGGGCGTGGAACCGGGTTTCGACCCGCTTTTTCCTGAGTTCGCGGGCGGCGAAGGCCGCCAGGGGCGCAGGCAGGGCGAGCAGCAGGCGGTCGCCGCCTTCGAGGAGGATGAGCGTCACTTCGGCGAAGTCGAGCTCGGGATAGTCTTTGCTGAGGACGAGGTGGACGAGCTCGGCCAGCCCGCCGGCGCTTTCGACGCCTGTGGCCCCGCCGCCGGCGACGACGAAGGTCAGAAGCTCGCGCCTTATGGCGGGGTTTTCTTCCTGGGAGGCGAGCTCGAACATGTGGAGGATGTGGTTGCGGAGGGTGAGGGCGTCGGTGAGGTTTTTGAGGCCGACGGCGTTGGCGGCGACCGAGTCGAGGCCGAAGAAACTGGTCTCGGCGCCGACAGCCAGCAGCAGGTAGTCGTAGCATATCGCGCCGCCGTCGGTGAGGACGCGGCGGCCGGCGAGGTCGACGCCGCAGACGTCGGCCATGCGGAAGACGATGTTGTCGTGGCCGCGGAGGATGGCGCGGAGGGGGTAGCTGATGTCCTCGGGGCCGAGGCCGGCGGTGGCGACCTGGTAGAGGAGAGGCTGGAAGAGGTGGTAGTTGTTGCGGTCGAGGAGGACGACGCTGAGCGGTTTGCCGCTCAGGTCCTTGGCGGCCTGCAGGCCGGCGAAGCCGCCGCCGACGATGAGGACGACGGGGTCGGCGCTATTTGAGGTCATCGAGGTCCTCCGGCTGTTCGCGGTAGAATTTGACCCCGGAGATGATGCCGGAGACTTCGCCGCCCTTCTCCATCCAGTCGGCGCGGGTGGCCATGTAGATGTGGACGATGGCGAACAGGACGATGAACCAGGAGACATAGTGGTGGATAAGATGGACGAAGTATTCGCCGTACAGGAGGTGGTTGAGGGGGCCGAGGATTTTCGCCGCCAGCGAGGCCGGGTTGACCATGACGTAGAGGGCGAAGCCGGTGAGGAGCTGGATGAGCAGCATGACGTAGACGGCGAGGTAGCTGGTGCGGGCCAGCGAGTTGCGCAGGTACGGCCGGTGCTGGGGGCGGAGGAACATGTAGTGGAGGGTGGTGTCGGCAAGCCCTTCCCAGTAGCCCCTGGTCCAAAAGCGCGGCAGCAGGCGGTCGCCTTTGCTGATGAGCCAGCCGTAGACGCGCAGGATGCAGGACGCCAGCAGCAGGTAGCCGGCGACGAAGTGGTAGAGGCGCATCATTTCCATGGAGAAGACCCTCTTGACGGCGGCAGTGGGCTCGATGCCCTGGGCGCCGATGAAGAAGGGGTCGCCGATGTAGAGGCCGGTGAAGAAGAGGACGCCGACGGCAACCACCGTCACCCAGTGGAAGAGGCGGGTGGCGCCGCTGAAGACGTAGTATTCGCGCAGTTTTCCATCGTGCATGGCTTCCGGTCCGCGCCGGTCTCAGGCGTACTGGTCGGTGCGGACTACGGCCACCTCCTCCCCGTCGGCGTTATAGAGATGGGTGGCGCAGGCCAGGCAGGGGTCGAAGGAGTGGATGACTTTGAGTATTTCCAGCGGCTTGTCGGCCACCTTGACCCTGGTGGCGAGCAGGGCGGCTTCGTAGGGGCCGTGCCCGGCGGCGTCGTCGCGCGGGCAGGCGTTCCAGGTGGAGGGGACGACGGCCTGGTAGTTGGCGATGCGGGCGTTTTTGATCGTCACCCAGTGGCCGAGGGCACCCCGCGGCGCTTCGTGGATGCCGACGCCTTGGGCTTCTTTCGGCCAGGCGGCGGGGTCGAATTTGGCGGTGTTGGCGACGGCGGTGTCGCCGTTCCGGATGTTTTTGACGAGCTTGTCCATGAAGTATTTGCCGATATAGGCGCTGACCTGGGCTTCAAGCCCCCGGCAGGCGGTGCGGCCGAGCATGGTGGGCATCCAGACGTGGGGCGGCAGGCCGAGCACGGCGGACACGGCGTCGATCTGGTCGACGATCATCTTTTCCACCCAGGTGGGCTGCAGCAGCCCCTGCTTTACTTTGGTATAGACGATGATGTAGCGGGCCAGGGGGCCGACTTCGGCGAGGCGGCCGCGCCATTTGGGCGTCTTGACCCACGAGTATTTGCCGGTTTCGTCGAGGAATTTCCAGTCGGTCCTCGTTCCTTCCTTGGGCCCGGTGAACTGGGGTTTGGTGACGCCGCTCCAGGGGTGGAGGTCGCCCGGCTGGGGGTAGGAATACCAGGCGTGGGTGACGCCTTCGGCGACAATGGCCGGGTCGGCGAGATCGGCGCCGGCGAGGTCGTGGTATTTGGCCACCGCCACGCCCTGGGCGAAGTTTTCGACGACGCCGTTGGATCTTAAGAGCAGGTTTTTGTAATAGTCGTTGTTGGCGATGCCACCGTAGGTTTCATCGGGGTATTCGCCGCAGCCGAGGACGACCTTGCCGGCGATGCCGCCGCCGTCGGTCATGCCTTTCTGGGCGTAGATGTGGCCGATGGCGAGGAGGTCGGGCAGGTAGTAGTAGTTGACGGCCTCGATGCCGAAGTTGATGGAGGTGTCGGCGACGGCCAGCCGCTGGCTGTTGACGGGGGCGTTCATGTCGCTCATGGAGATGGCGCAGGGCATGCCGCCGACGAGGTAGTGGGGATGGGGGTTTTTGCCGCCGAAGATGAGGTGGGCGTCGACGAGTTCGCGCTGCCGGTCAAGCATGTTGAGGTAGTGGGAAACAGCGAGGAGGTGGACCTCGGGCGGCAGCAGGGCGTAGTCGGGGTGGTCCCACCAGTGGGCGGCGAACAGGCCGAGCTGGCCGCTTTCGACGATGCGCCGCACCTTGGCCTGGATGTCGCGGAAGTAGGCGACGGTGGCCCGCGGCGGGTTGTGGGGGAAGGCGGCGGTGTCGAGCTCGACGGGGCCGGCAAGCGGCAGGCGGTATTTTTCGAGGATGGCGTTCTGAAGGACGCCGGTGGCCGCGGGGTCGGCCTTGAGGGCTGCCACCGGGCTGACCCAGTCGAGGGCGTGAAGGTGGTAGAAGTGGATGATGTGGTCCTGCACGGTTTGGGTGGCGGCGATGATGTTGCGGATGTAGTTGGCGTTGCGGGGGATGGCGATGCCGAGGGCGTCCTCAACGGCCCGTACTGAGGCGAGGGCGTGGACGGTGGTGCATACGCCGCAGAAGCGCTGGGCGTAGAGCCAGGCGTCGCGGGGGTCGCGGTTTTGGAGGACGAGCTCGAGGCCGCGCCAGGCGGTGCCGCTGGAGAGCGCCTCGGTGACCCGGCCGCCGGCCTCGTCGACGACGGCTTCGATGCGCAGGTGCCCCTCGATACGGTTCATCGGGTCGACGACAATTCGTTTCATTGTTTCCTCCCCTCCTCCCTATTCATCGTCTTTGCCTTCGCGGCGATCCTTTTCCTTATGCCGCCGGTGCTGGGCGACCGACAGCAGGCCGTGGGCGGCGACGCCGGCCAGGGTGGCGCCGGCGGCGACCAGGCCGATGGTGTCGGCGGTGGCGACGGTGTTGGGCAGGTTGATGTTGGGCAGGCGCTGGTAGAAGGGGTCGGTGTCCCAGAAGTTGTCGGCCGCGCAGGCGACACAGGGGGCGCCGGACTGGATGGGGTAGGACAGGCCGTTCCACCACCGCATCGAGCCGCACTGGTTGTAGGCGACCGGCCCGCGGCAGCCGACTTTGTACAGGCACCAGCCGGCCTTGGCGCCTTTGTCGTCGAAGTTCTCGACAAACATGCCGGAGTCGAAGAAGGCCCGGCGGTAACAGGTGTCGTGGATGCGGTTGCCGAAGAACTGCAGCGGCCGCCGTTTGCTGTCGAGAGGCGGGACACCGAACAGCACGTAGTGCATGATGGCGCCGGTGAGCACCTCGGGGATGGGCGGGCAGCCGGGGATGTTGATGAGCGGCGCGCTGCCGATGATTTCGCTGACAGCCACCGAGCCGGTGGGGTTGGGGCGGGCGGCCTGGATGCCGCCCCAGGCGGCGCAGCTGCCGATGGCGACGACGGCGGCGGCGCTCTGGGCGGCGGCCCTGAGTTTGGCGGCAATGGGCTTGCCGCCCACCATGCAGCTGACGCCGCCGTCGGCGACGGGCACGGCGCCTTCGAAGAGCAGCAGGTATTTGCCGGGGTATTGGGCGATTATTTCGTGGTGGTGGCGCTCGAGCGCTTCGCCGGCGGCGGCGCCGAGAACCTCCATGTCTTCGAGGGAGATGAGGTTGAGGACGATGTCGGACGCCAGCGGCTTCTGGGAGCGGATGAAGGCCTCGTCGCAGCCGGTGCATTCGTGGCCGTGCAGCCAGATGACCGGCGGCAGAGGCTTGGTTTCGGCCGCCGCGACGACGGCGGGCAGCGCCGCCGGCGGCAGGCCGAACGCGCCGGTAAGGGCGGCGCAGGTTTTGAGGAAGTCGCGGCGGCTGACGGACCGCCGCTTGAGCAGCGCCCATAGTGTTTCGCCGATGTGCATGATGTGACCGCCTTTCCTGGGATTTTCGCCGCGGTCGCCGCAGCGGCCTGAAGTTGCCGTGCGGGGGCGACCCCCGTGACGATAGTTTTCCCGGCAGGTGTAAATCTACACAGCGTCGAATTAAAACAACAGTTATTGTTTGCCAATTGTAGTATAATTGGTAGTGAAACGTATTTTGTCCGTGGCATTGTCCATAAATAACCACTTACAGGAGGAATTGGCATGATCCCATCTAACGTGGCCGACCAACTCCGGCGCATCGCCGGCAATGAGAACGTCTTCACCGAACCGGAAGACCTCACCTGTTATTCTTACGATTCCACCCACCTTTCGGCGCTGCCCGACGTCGTGGTCGCACCGCTGACGACGGCCGAGATCAGCGAAATCATCAAGCTGGCCAACGCCGAGCGCATCCCGGTCATCCCCCGCGGCGGCGGCACCTGTCTCTCGGGCGGCACCATCCCGGTCGCGGGCGGTATTGTCCTCGCCATGCACCGCATGAACAAGATCCTTGAAATCGACAGCGATAACCTAACGGCGACCGTCCAGCCTGGCGTCATTACCGCCACTTTTCACCAGGCGGTGGAGAAGGAAGGGCTTATGTACCCGCCCGATCCGCAGAGCATGTTCATGTCGACGATGGGCGGCAATGTGGCTGAAAACGCTGGCGGACCGCGCGGTGTGAAATACGGCGTGACCAAGGACTATGTGCTCGGCCTGGAGGTCGTCACCCCGACCGGCGGCATTATGCGGGTCGGCGGCAAGACGATCAAGAATGTGAGCGGTTACGATCTTATGCGCCTGTTCACCGGCTCGGAAGGGACGCTGGGCGTCATAACCGAGATCACGCTGCGGCTGGTGCCGGCGCCTGAGGCGAAACGGACGCTGTTCGCGCTGTTCAATACGCTCGACGACGCCGCCGAGGCGGTTTCGAGCATTATCAAAAACCGTATCATCCCCACTACCCTGGAGCTGATGGATCATAAAATCATGGAGCTGATCGAGTCCTTCAAGCCGGTCGGTTTTCCGATGGATGTCGAAGGCGCCATCCTCATCGAGGTGGACGGCAGCGAACACGATGTCAACACGCAGATCGCCAAGGTGGCCGACATCTGCACCGCGTGCCGCTCGCGCGAGGTGAAGGTGGCGAAGGACGCGGCGGAGGCCGCCCAGCTATGGGCCGGCCGCCGGTCGGCGTTCGGGGCGCTGTGCGCAAACTCGCGCACGGTGTTCGTCGAGGACGCCACGGTGCCGCGCAGCAAGGTGCCCGATATCGTCAAGCGCATCCAGGAGATCGCCAAGAAGTACGACCTGGTCATCCCCATTCTCGGTCATACCGGCGACGGCAACATGCACCCCAACATCCTGACCGACGAGCGCAACGCCGAAGAGATGAAACGGGTCGACGCCGCGATCGACGAGATGTTCGAGGCCGCGCTGGCTTTGGGCGGCACGCTTTCGGGCGAGCACGGCATCGGCCTGATCAAGCAGAAATATATGCCGTGGCAGTTCGGCGAAGAGGGCCTGGCGTTTATGCGCAGCATCAAGAAGGCTGTCGATCCGAACAACATCCTCAACCCGGGCAAGATGGCCCTCCCGGAGAAGGGTGAATGACCATGAAAACGCTGAAAGAGATGCGGGAAGAGTCCGAAAAGTGTCTGCGCTGCGGTCTCTGCCAGGTGGTATGCCCGATTTATAATGTACTGGGAAGCGAGCCGGCCGTGGCCCGCGCCAAGGTTCGCCTAGCCCGCGAGCTGGCGGGCGGCAACCTCAAGGTGACGCCGCGGATGAAAAAGATCATGTCGCTGTGCCTGAACTGCAAGGCGTGCGTGGCCAACTGCCCGTCGCAGGTGCATACCGACAAGCTGGTGCTGGCGGCGCGGGCGCAGATCAAGGACGAGGACGGGCTTCCCTTCCTCCTCGGCGCCGCCCTCAAGCAGTTTCTGCCCAACAATAACCTGCAGGGCGTGGCCGCCAAGGCATCTTACCTGTACCAAAACCTCGGGTTGCAGCAGGCGATGCGCGGCTGCGGCCTGATCAAGGCGGTGTCCGCCGATCTTGCCAATATGGAAGCGGTAATGCCGAAGTTTGCGCCCCGCACCTTCCGGGCCGAGCTTGAAAATATGAAGCTCAAGCGGGGCGGCAAAATCAAGGTGGCTTACTTCCTGAGCTGCATGACCAACATGGTCAACACGGGGCTGGGCAAAGCGGTGGTCGACGTGCTGGAACGCCACGGCTGCGATGTATATATTCCGCCGGAAGTGCAGTGCTGCGGGACGCCGCAGCTGGCGTACGGCGACGTGGAAACCGCTGCCGAGCTGGCGAAGAACAATGCCAGGCTGCTGGCGGCGACGGGCGCGGACTATATCCTGACCGACTGCGGGACGTGCGGCGATATGCTGCGGAATTACGAGGAGCTGGTCCCGGAAGCCGCCGGCTTTACCGCGAAGGTGATGGACATCAGCGAATTCCTCGTCGACAAGCTGGGCGTGAAGCCCGGCGACAAGCCGGTGGAGGCGGTGGTGACTTACCACGATTCCTGCCATCTCAACCGCGGCCAGAAGGTCAACAGCCAACCGCGGGCAATCCTCAAGGCCATTCCGGGGCTGACGCTGAAGGAGATGGCCGAGGCCGACCGCTGCTGCGGCGGCGCCGGCTCGTTCGCGATGACCAACTATGAACTGTCGATGAAGGTCCTCGACCGGAAGATGAACAACATCAAGGCGGTTAACCCCGATATGGTGGCCGCCGGCTGCCCGGCGTGCAAGATGCAGCTGGAGCACGGGCTTGAGCGCCATAATATGAAGGTGCCGGTTGTTCACCCGATAGAGCTGCTGGCAAGAACGTACTGATGACAGAAAGGCCCGCAACCATAATGGTTGCGGGCCTTTTTCCTACTTTAAATCCAGGTACCGTTTCACTTTTGTAAAAACTACATCCGTTATCTCCGCCTCCGATACCGCCACGGCGTCGACGGCGGCGGCGGCGACGGCGATGCCGGGGATGCCGGCCGGAGCGTCGGCGCGGGCGCAGTCGGCGGTGCAGCCGCTGAGGAAGATGAGAAGGTCGGCGTCGCGGCGGTTGTAGCTGATTTCACAGCGTTCGGCGGCCAGCCGGCGGGCGAGTTCGCCGGCCAGGCGGCCGCGGTCGATGCCGGGGTTGCAGCCGCCGCAGAATATGATGCTGACGCGGCGGGCCGGATCAGCCATCCTTGCTCTCCCGCCCTTTGCGGAGGATGGCGAGCGCCTGGCGGATAAGGTCTTCGTCGGCCTGGAAGACGGGGACGATTTCGCGGACTTCGGGCGCGGCCTCCCGGAGGGCGGCGGCGACGACGTCGGTGAGGGTCTGCTGAGCGCCGGGGCAGGTGGCGCAGGCGCCGGTCAGCCTGACCTTGAGGATGCCGTCGGCGGTAAGTTCGACAAGTTCGATGTCGCCGCCGTGGGCGCGGAGCGCCGGGCGAACTTTTGCGGCGATGATTTCGTTGAGTTTATCCATGGGCGCCTCCTCGATTTCGGGCTGGTTATTGCTCCGCGTCTTCGCTCAGGGTGAGGTCCCAGCGCTGCTCGGTGAGTTTGTCGCGCCAGGTGGTGTTCTCGGTTTCCTCGGTAAGGCGGAAGCCGAAGCTCTCGTAAAGGTGGCAGGCGGCGTCGAGTCCGCGGAAGGTCCAGAGGAAGACGTGGTTAAAGCCGCGTTGCCGGCAGTAGCCGATGGCGACGTTCATGAGGCGGCGGCCGAGGCCGCTGCCGCGGAAGGCGGGCTCGATGAGGAACCAGCGGAGCTGGCCGGTGGCCGGGCCGGCGGCGACGATGGCGATGCAACCGACGACTTGGCCGGCGGCTTCGGCGACCCAAATCTCGCCGTCGGCGCCGCCGGCGAAAAATTTGGCCATGCCGGCGATGACATAGCTTTCGAAGACTTTGTCGAGGCCGTATTCCTGCTCGTAGAGGATGCCGTGGCGATGGGATATGTAGCCGGCGTCGCCCGCCCGGTAAGGACGGATGACGATTTCGGCCTGCGGCTGGGGCTGGCGGGACAGGATGGCCCGGATGCCGGACATGTGGGCGACGAGCTGCTGCTGTTCGTCGACGCTGAGGCCGGCGAGAAGGTCGACGATTTCGCGGGTGGAGGCGTCGGAGATTGCCGTCATGACGCTCTTGCCTTTGTCGGTCAGGGACAGCAGCTGGACGCGCCCGTCGGCCGGGGCCTTGGCGGTGGCCAGCAGTTTCTCGCGCCTGAAACGCCGGAGAATGCGGCTAAGGTAGCCTGGGTCGATTTCCAGCAGCCGGGTAAGGTCGGTGGCGGTGTATTGGCCGGCCATGAGCAGCTCAAGCAGCACACGCGCCTCGGCCAGCGAATAGGGGCTGTCGAGGATGGTTTTGTTGACGAGGCCGATGATGTTGGTGTAAAAACGGTTGAATTCCCTGATTTTGGCGGCCCGCTGCAGGGTGGCGTCCTGCATAGGTCAACCCCTCCTTCACGTGTCTTTTGCCACCAAAATATCATATTTATTTGACTTAGTCAAGTAATTTACCGGGGTAAGGTTGCGGTGAGCGCGCCGGGATGCTGCGCCTCCGCCGGGAGTACTCCCACAAAAAAAGCACGACGTTTTCGCCGTGCTTGGTTTCGTGATGCCATCCCCCGCCCTCACCCGTGCGGGAGGCTGGCGGCGAAGGCGCGCAGTTCGAAGAGTTCGTGTTCTTTGTATACTTTGGTTATGAAGGCGGTCAGGTTTACGGTGAGGTCGAAATCCGCACTGTTTTCGACGACCGCGCCGGCGGCGTCGAGGATTATTTTGACGACCGGCCGGGCCTGGAGCCTGGGCTGAACGCGGGCGACGACCGCGGTTTCGCCGCCGCTGAGCTGAACGACGGTGCCGATGGGATAGATGGCGACGTTGGCGAGGAAGATGTCGAGGATGGTTTTGTCGATGTATCTGTCGCCAAGGGTCATCATTATTTCGTAGGCTTCGTGGGGCAGCATGCCTTTGCGGTAGGGACGGTCGGCGATGAGGGCGTCGAAGATGTCGGCGACGGCGACGATACGGGCGTATTCGTGGATTTCTTCGCCTTTGAGACGGCGCGGGTAGCCGGTGCCGTCAAAGCGTTCGTGATGCTGGAAGGCGACGTGGGCGGCGAGGGTAGATATCTCCCGCCGTTTGCGGACTATTTCGAAGCCTGCGTTGGCGTGCCTCTGCATGGCTGCGGATTCGGTGGAGGTGAGGTTGCCGACTTTGAGGATGACTTCCTTGGGAACGGTGAGCATGCCGATGTCGTGGAGGAGGGCGCCGAGGGCGAGGTCGATGAGTTTTGCTTCGTTGTAGTCGAGGTTGAGGGCGATAAGGACGGAGATTATGGCGACGTTGACCGAGTGGGCGTAGACGTAGTCCTGATAGGTGCGCAGGTCGAAGGTGTGGATCATGGATTCGCGGTTGCCGATGATCTCCGCTACCGTATTTTTTACTTCGCTGCGCAGGGCCAGGGTGTCGAGTTCGCCGCTTTTCTGGTAGTCGGCGAAGGCTGTCTGGAGCTCCTGGATGAGCTTGACCCTTGTATCCTCGCGCACGAGTTCGGGAACGTCGATAGCTTCGAAAAGCGGGTTCTGTATGTAGATCGAGCCGATGCCCAGGTTGTTGAGTTTTCTGATGCTGGCGTCGGTTAGGACCATACCGTTTCTGACGAGCAGCCGGCCGTCGGCGCCGCGCACGTTACTGGCGACGGTCATGCCGGGCTGTAAGACGGCGAGTGATACGCGCTGCATACTGCACCCCTATCTGCTTGAGTACGGGTGCGGCAGGCGATACCGGGCTGCGACCCGTGCGGACGGCGATAAATGAGACTATAAGAAAATTTTATTACTTTTGCCAACAAACTGCCAGGGACTTAGGTCCTAAAAAACCGGGAAGAAAGTCCCTTCCCCATGCCCCCGGGAGTGCGCCTCGCTTCCTCCCCGCCTGCTGGAGCCGGCCGTTGCGAAGGAATAACGGTCCCGGGCGACGAATACATTTTATGAAAAAGCCCCGGCGGGCACCGACGGAGGGAAGCATGAGCAGTCACGGCCCGGAGAAGGAGCCGTCCGCCGAGCATCTGCGGCGGCTGGTCGAACGCCTGGAGGCGATGCGGATCGCCGATTACCTGGAACTGCTGGAAAAGCCGCGCCGGCTGGTGGTGACTAATTTTATCGCCGGCATCGCCCGCGGCCTGGGGTTCGCGATCGGGACGACGGTCGTTTTCGCGGTCGTGATCGAGGTGCTGAGGCGGCTTATCCTGATAAATATCCCGCTGATCAGCGATTATCTGGTGGATATCATCCGCCTGATCGAACTGCGAAAATAGTTTAAGAAAAAAGGCGCCTGGAAGGGCGCCTTTTATTGTTTGGGTTTGGCCAGGCGGTTGAAGATCGGCGGCACGAGCGAGGCGAGGGGCTGCTGGAAGAGTATGAAGAGGGTTATGGGCACGGCGACGGCTGGCGGGAAATGGGCTATGGCAAGCACGAGCCCGGAGCTGATGTTGCGTATGCCGATGCTGTAGACCATGGCGACGGTGATGTCGCTGGGCCGCCCCTTGACGGCGAAGGAGCCGAGATAGCCGAGAAAATAGCTGGCGACGACGATGGCGAAGGTGATGAGGACCATTTTCAGCATCGCCGGGCTCCAGTTTACTGCGGGCGCGACGAGGGCGGCGTTGAGGAAGATGACTCCGTAGAAGGTCGATTTGGCGGTAATGCCGCCGATGCCTTTGGCGAACGCGACGGCTTTTTCTTTGAGGAGGTCGTGGAGGGCCATGCCGACGAGGCTGGGGATGGTTATCATCCACAGAAGCTGCAACGCCATTTCTTTGTAGTCGATGTGGATGGCCTGGCCGACGGTGACGAGGAAGAAGGCGGGCAGGAAAAAGGGCACAAGCACGGTGTCTAAAGCCAGGGTGACGAGCGCTACCGGCACGTTGCCCTTGGCGATGGAGGTCCAGATGACGGAGGTCACGCCGACAGGCACTGAGGCGGCGACGAGATAACCGGTGCGGACGCTGATGTCGTCGGGATAGAAGGTGTAGCCCATCAGCCAGGCCATCAGCGGCGAGACCAGGTGGGCGAGGCAGAGGGTCCACAGGGGGACCCACGGTTTGCTGAGCACTTTGCCGAACTGCATGAGGCTGGTTTCCAGCGCGGTGACGAAGGTGGCGTAGCCGAACAGGGCGATGAGGGCCAGGCGGAGCGTGGGCGAGTCGGCGACGGTCGAGTTGAAGCCGATCAGGAGCGCCCCGAGCACTCCCAGGTACATTTTTTTTCCCAGCCAGGCGTTGAGTTTGTAAAAGTTCATGTGGCAGTTTTCCTTTTGCGCTATTGTCGGCCCGACGGCCGCGGCGTGCATGTTCTAAGGTTATAGTATGTACGGGGAGCGGATTTTGCCGTTGTGAATGTATTCCAGCCGCCCGCTCAGTCGTTAATGAAGATGGTGATGTCGCGACCCATCTGCTTGGCCTGGTAGAGGGCCTTGTCGGCGGAGGCGAGGAGACGTTCGCCAATGCCTTCGCCGGCTCTGTCGCGGCTCTGCATGGTGGCGCCGCCGATGCTGACCGTGACGTTGATGCAGCCTTTGCCGATCTGGAATTGACGTTCCGATACCCTGAGGCGCAGACGCTCGGCGACGGATACCGCCTGGACGCGGTCGGTGTCGGGGAGAATGACGGCGAATTCCTCGCCGCCGTAGCGGGCGGCCAGGTCGACATTGCGGAAGCTTTCTTTGATGATGGCGCCGAGCTGCTCTAGCACGGCGTCGCCCGCCGGGTGCCCGTGAAGGTCGTTGATCGCTTTGAAGAAGTCGACGTCGATCATGAGCAGGCTGAGGGGTTTGGCGGTGCGCCGCATTTTTTTGATTTCGCGGTCGAGGACGTAATCGAACATCCGCCGGTTGGACAGGCCGGTGAGCAGGTCGTAGAAGCTTATCCGCTGGATGTTGGCGTAGATGTCTTTGCGGCCGAGGAGCATTGTGACGTGGCCGACGGTCCGTTCGATGAATTTTTCCAGGGCGGCCGGGTCGGCGGATTTGTCGATCTGCCGCCAGTAGAATACGATCAGGCCCTGCAGGTTTTCCCGGTAGGCGATCGGCACGGTGTAGAGCAGTTTTGCGGCGCCGGCGCCGCCCTGGCGGAAGGTCTGCTTGACGATCAGGCCTTTGTGCCCGTCTTCGGGGTTGGGCAGCAGCTTCTGCAGCTGTTCTTTGCCGTAGAGGGTCTTGAGGCGACCGATGTCGGCCATGGTGAAGCCGCGGGCCATGACTTCCTGGAGCTGGCTGTCGGGGAGCGCGGGCTCGACGCCGAATACGGCGATGCCGTCGACGCCCAAGACGGAGGCGAAGGTTTCGCCGACTTTGTAGAACAGGCTGCCGAGCGAAGCCTGTTCAAGTTTGAGGGCTTCGATGAGGAAGTCGTTCTCGGCGATGCGGTATTTTGCCTCCCGCTCGCAGTCGGCGCGCTCGATGATGGCCGCCGCCTGTCGGGCAAACAGCGCCAGCAGGTCGGCGTCGAGGTCGGAAAAATGGTCGGGCTGGTCGGCGAAGGCTTCAAGTACGCCGATTACGCCCTGGGCGGTGACGATGGGGACGCCGACCAGGGACAGCAGGCCGAGGCGGGCAACGCCGGGACGCAGGCGGTAGTTGTACTGGGAAAGGTCGTGAACGGCGATGGGCTGGCCGCTAAGGTAGCTGCTGCCCATAAATTTTTTTTCGAGCGATACGTCACCGGGGTCGACATTGCTGCGCCAGGCGACCGCCCGGAATGTCTCGGTGGCGGCTTCGTAGCGGCTTAGGAAAAGATGGTCGCAGCCGACTGCCGCCTGGGCTTCCTGGACGAGAAGGTCGAGGGCGTCCCGCGTTTTGGCGCCTGTTGCGATGGCCATGCTGAGGCCCTTGATGAACCGCGCGAGGTCGATCGGGGCGCGGTTGGTTTGTTTTTGGTCGTCGTTCATACACAACATCTCCGCTCTGAAGGCATCGGCCGCCGCCGGACGCAGACGGCAAAAACCGGCGGTATTCGCCGGTTAGTATTTCTTGTGCCACATAACCTGATAGGCGCTGGTCGGATAGGTGTCGTCGCGTTTGATCTGGACGGTCTCATCTTTGTCGGCGGTTTTTATGCTGACTCCTTTGGCGCCGGACATGATCGTGACTCCAGGCAGGATTACGCGCTCGTTGCTCTGCTTTTTGAGCGTGTAGGAGTATTCGACGGCGGCGGCCGGTGCGGGCGTGAAAGCTTCGGGTTTGTCCGCCAGCTTCATCTGGCCGCTCCGGTTGGCGGCCGGGGCGGGCGACGGGCTTTCGGCGACAGGCTGCGCTGGCGGGACGGCGGCCGGCGTGGCGGCGGGCGGCGCTGGCGGCGGGCCCTGCACGGCGAAGAAACCGGCCTGGACGAGGAGGAAAGCGGTGGTGACGAGGGTCAGTACGATGGCCAGCTGCCAGAGCGTTTTTTTAGCCATGCTATTGTCCTTCCGTGGAAACCAGGTTTTGGGGTTATATTCGCCGCGCGCGGCGTGACTCCCTCCCGCCGGCGGCTTTTTCCCGCGGCGAAAATGACGGAGCCGCCGACAATGCCCGCGAAAGGGCTTGTAGGCGGCCTGGGGAACGGGAGCAACGCCGCAGGTGGCGCCTTATCAACGACCGGCGTATATCTGCGGGTTGACGCAGGTGAGCGGCTTGCCCCCCTTGAGGACGGCGATGATGTTTTGGGCCGCGAGAGCTGCCATGGCGTCGCGCGTTTCGACGGTGGCGTTGCCGAGGTGGGGGCAGAGGATGACGTTGTCGAGTTCTTCGAGGCCGGGGGTAATTTGGGGCTCGAATTCGTAGACGTCGAGGGCGGCGCCGGCGATGGCGCCTGCGCGCAGCGCTGCGAGGAGGGCTTGTTCGTCGATGAGCGGCCCGCGGGCGGCGTTGATGATGTAGGCGGTGCTCTTCATGGCGGCCAGTTGGGGAGCGCCGATCATATGACGCATGGATGGGTCGTAGCTCACGTGGAAGGTGAGGAAGTCGGCGGCGCGGATGACGTCCTCAAGGGGCAGGTACTCGACGCCGAGTTCGGCTTCCTGGGCCGGGCTGAGCCTGGTGCGAGAGTGGTAGACGACGCGCATGTCGAAGCCTTTGGCGCGTTTGACGACGGCTTTGCCGATGTTGCCCAGGCCGACGACGCCGAGCGTTTTGCCGCTGACTTCGACGCCGAGGTGGTAGAGGGGCGCCCAGCCGGTAAATTTGCCGGCGCGGGTGTTTTTGTCGCCTTCGACGATGCGGCGGGCGATGGCGATGATGAGGCCCCAGGTGAGGTCGGCGGTGGCGGCGGTGGAGACGGCCGGGGTGTTGGTGACGGGGATGCTGCGGGCGGTGGCGGCGGCGAGGTCGATGTTGTTGAAGCCGGCCCCGTAGTTGGCGATGATTTTGAGGTTGGGGTTGGAGTTGATGACGGCGGCGTCGATGCCGTCGGACAGGAGCGGCAGCAGGGCGTCGCAGCCGGCGAGGCCGGCGATGATTTCTTCCCTGGTGAGGAGCGTAAGGCTGTCGTGCATGGTGACTTGAAACTCGGCGGCGAGCATGTCGTAGGCCACACGAGGAACTTTTCCGGAGATGAATACTTTTTGCTGCATATTTTATCCCTCCTTGCGGGTCTATCTTATCGTATTTTCTCCTATAGGTAAAATTCATATTCCGAATGTTTTCTATGCGCTTAATTTATAATACAATAGAAGGGTAAGGAGGCGAGGTTATGGATATACGTCATCTCGAATATTTTCTCGAGGTCGTCAGGCAGGGCAGCTTTAGTAAAGCCGCCGCCAGGCTCCATGTCACCCAGCCGTCGATCAGCAAGATGATCAAGTCGCTGGAGGAGGATCTGTCGGTTACGCTGTTTCACCGCAACACCAAGCAGGTGGAGCTGACCGACGCCGGTCAGGCGCTCTTGGAACAGGCCCAGCAGATTGTCGGTCTTTTCCAGAACCTGACGGTGGAGCTCGATAACGTGACCAGCCTGCGCAAAGGACGGCTGCGGATCGGCATGCCGCCGATCGCCGCTTCGACCGTTTTCCCCCGCGCGCTGGGGGAGTTCAACCGGGCGTATCCGAGTATCGGGATCGAGCTGTACGAATACGGGTCGAAGAAGATCGAGGAGGCGGTGCTTGACGGCACGCTGGATACGGGGGTGGTCTGCACGCCGCCGGCGAAGACCGCCCTGCTGGCCGTGTATTCTTGCATCCGCGACCCGCTGCGGGTGATCGTCCATCCGAGCCACCGCCTGGCAGGCCAACCGGCCGTCGATTTTACGGCGCTGGCGGACGAGTCTTTCGTGCTGTACCGCGAGGATTTCAGTCTCCACGACCATATCCGCCAGCGTTGCGGCCAGGCGGGCTTTGCGCCGCGGGTGATCTGCCAGACCTCGCAGCGGGAGTTCATGACCGGGATGGTGGCCGCCAACCTCGGGATCGCTTTGCTGCCGGGTTCGATCTGCGACGGGCTTGATCCGGCGGCGATCGTTTCCGTGCCGCTGGCCGGTCCGCCGTTATGCCTGGAGCTGGCGGTGATCCGCCGCCGCGACCGTTATCTGTCGTTCGCCGCCCGCCAGTGGCTGACGTTCACGGCGGAGTTTCTCGGCCTGGAGCCGGCGGGAATATGAAAAGCGAAAACCGGGGGTTTGGCCCCGGTTTTTTCTTGTTTGCGGGTTATTTCCCGTCCTGCTTAGGAGTGAAAAGGCCGATGAATTTTTCCGCGAGGACGGGGTCGAACATGGCGCCTTTGCCGGCGGCGATTTCCCGCAGCGCTTCTTGGGTCGAGATCGCCTGGCGGTAGGGGCGGTCCTGGGTCATGGCGTCGAAGGCGTCGGCGATGAGGAGGATGCGGCATTCGACGGGTATTTCTTCGCCCCTGAGGCCGAGCGGGTAGCCGCCGCCGTTCCACCACTCGTGGTGTTTGAGGATCCAGTCGGCGATGTGGTGGAAGTCGGGCGAGGCGACTGCGATGCGATAGCCGATCTCGCTGTGGCGGCGCATGATTTTTGTTTCGGCTTCACTCAGGCGCCCGGGCTTGAAGAGGATGTTGTCGGGGATGCCGACTTTGCCGATGTCGTGGAATTGGGCCAGCAGGCGCAGGTCGCCGATCCGCCGCTCGGGGATGCCGACAACTCTGGCGAGGTTTTCGACGTGTTCCTGCAGGCGGTCGGCGTGGCCCTCGGTGATGAAGTCGCGGGCGTGCAGCGCTTCGGTTAGGGTTTTGACGAGGGCGCTGCGGGCGCTGCTGCTGCGGTGAAGTTTTTCCCGGTACATGCTGCTGTCCGCTTCGCGATAAGCTTCGTCCATGCTGCCGCGGGCGGGCCCGCGGATGGCGTACCCCAGCGAGACGCTGAGCACGTACTCCCGGCTGTTGATGTTGTCGGCGGCGATGGCGGCCATTATGCCGTCGACAATGTCCTGCAGGCTGGCTTCGTCGGTGGCGGGGAGAAGTACGGCGAATTCGTCGCCGCCGATCCGGCAGAGGACGGCGTTGTCGGGCACTTTGTCCTTGATGATGCGGGCCGCCTGCAGGAGCAGGTCGTCGCCCACGGCGTGCCCCAGGGTGTCGTTGACGAGTTTGAGGCCGTCGATATCGCTGATGATGATGCCGGCCGTCGGGTAATCCCCTGTGTCGAGACGCTGCATTTCCTGCTCGAAGTACCGGCGGTTGTACATGTCGGTGAGGAGGTCGTGGGTGCTGGCGTAGGTGAGCCGCCGTTCCGATTCCTTGCGCTCGGAGATGTCCCGGTAGATTATGTAGCCGCCCACCTGTTTGCCCATTACGACGATCGGGTAGCCGAGGACGAAGATGTCGAACAATTGCCCGTCCTTGCGTCTGCGGACGGTCTCCTTCTCGACTACTCTGTTGTTGAGCACGCTGCTACTGATTTCGATCCCTTCTTCGCGCAGTTCGTCCGGTACGACGAGATCGTTGATGTAGCTGCCTTGGGCCTCGGCGAAGGTGTAGCCGAACAGGCGGACGAAGTTTTGGTTGACTCTCACGATCCGGTCGGCGGCATCGATGATGGCGATGCTCTCCGGGGAGTTTTCGAACAGCTGCTCGAAGTACTCCTTCTGGAGGGCGAGTTCGTGCTGCGAGGCCTGTTCCTGCCTGATGAGTTTTTCGAGTGTGGTTACCATGGCGGTGAACCGGTCGCTGATTTCGGCGAATTCCGCGGCGGAGGAATCGTGCCAGCGGGCGGAGAAGTCGCCTTTTTGCACCCTGGCCATCGCCCCCACAAGGCCGCGCATTCTGGAGGCGATGCCGCTGGCGACGGTTACGCCGATGAGGAGGGCGAGAAAGACCGCCGCCGCCCCCACGCCTACCGTCCTGTCTTTTATCGGCGCCAGTTCTTTGCGGATGTTATCCTGGGGAATGAAGCCGACGAGCTTCCACCCCGTCTGGGGGATGGTGATGTAGCTGACGAAGGCGTTGCCGTTCTCGTGGGGACGAAGGATGACCCCTTTGGGCTTGTTTTTTATTTCCCAGAACCAGAATTCATCGGTTACGGTGGTCCCCAGCGCAGCCGGATTGGGATGGGACATTACGAGGCCGCCCTGGTCGACAAGGATGGCGTAGCCGCCCTGTTCGAAATAGATCTTGTTGACGACGTTGGCCAGTGATTGCAGGGAGATGTCGACGCCGAGCACGCCGGCAACGTGTCCGTCGACCGTTACCGTCCGCGCGGCGCTGATGATCGGCTTGAAGGTGATGGCATCGAGGTAGACGCCGCTCCATACGGTGTGTCCGGGGTTGTCCACCGCTTTTATGTACCAGGGGCGCTTGCGGGGATCGAAATCATCGGCCGGCAAGGTGTTGGACGAGACGATGAAGCGACCGTCGGCGGTGCCGATGAAGACAGCCGGCAGACTGTGGTGTAAACGCCTGAACTGGTCCCATTCGGCCGTGAGCGAACCGGGGTTGGACAGGGAATGTGCCTGGCCGCTTTCGAGGTTGAGGGCGAAGGTGTCGATAGCTGTCCCGACGTCGGAGAGGAAGTTTTCGATGAAGAAGACTCTGGCGTTCTCCATTGCCTCCAGGCTGTGGTCTTTGGCTTTGTCGAGGAGGATGTCTTCGGTTTTCTGATAGGACAGCACGCCGAGAACGATTATGGGGAGAACAATGAGCGCAACGAAAGCGGCAATCATCTGAGCCCTGATGCTGAATATCACTTTTTCGCCCCCGTGCCCTTCTGCGCAAATATTGTCGCAATATGTCTCACAAGGCTTATTTTATCACGTCGGGGGGCCTGCGGGAATAGTCAATCGTATTAACTGCTGCGGGCTTATGGACGGTCTGAAGGGCCCCTCGCCAAGCGGGGCCCTCCTGTGTACGCCTTATCCTTTCGGCTTTACCGGCAGGCCGGGATATTGCCCTGGGTAGATTATTATTTCGCGGTCGGTCATGACCTTGGCGACGACCCTGAGGACGACGGCGACGTTGAAGTGCCGGAACCCTTTGTCGTCATGATGGTCGCTCGGGGCGCATTTCGGCTTGCACCACGGGTGGCCGTGGTCATGGTCCCAGTGGTCGTCATACCCGCAGTTGTCGTCGTCGCAGTGGTCGTGATGGCCGTGACCGCAGTTGTCGTCGTCGCAGTGGTCGTGATGGCCGTGACCGCAGTTGTCGTCGTCGCAGTGGTCGTGGGTCATGCCTTTGCCGTAATGGTATTTGCCGCGGTGATGGTGGTGGTGATGCGGGCAGTCGTAGTCGACGTACTCGACCATGACGCTGGCATCGGCGTCCATGCCGCACATAGCGCCCCAGATGGGGACGTCGGCGGTGAATCTGACGCGGCGCACTTCCACGGCGTGGACGGGCTGGTCGGGCAGACAGGCTACATAGATGGCCTTGATTTCGAAGTCGCCGCAGACGATGACTTTGTTGTGAATAATGTCGACGTCGTGTATGCACAGTTTTTTGATGAATACGTCGATGACTTGTTCGATCGCCGGTTTCCGGCGCGGAACACGGACGCAGATGTCGAGCGTGCACTGGGTTTCTCCCTCGCCGACCAGTTGCCGGACGACGATGCTTTGCGGCCCGGCCTGCGCGCCCAGCACGCACTTGCCGAGGACGGGTTTGGGTTTATATAAGTAGTTCACGGTTTCCCCCCCCTTTTTCGGTGTTCAGATTATTATATGAGGCGAAGGGGGGCGGCGTGAGAGACCGGCCTGCCGCCGGCGCATTTGTGCGGCTTGTTTATTGTCGCGCGGGTATCATGCTATAATATGTTTATTGATATTATTCGCTGCCGGCGCTTGCCGGTGAATATAGGACGGAGGCAGGCTATGGAGCTGGTTTTGCTTAGACACGCGAAGGCCGAGGAGGATTCGGCCGCTCTTCCCGACGAGCGGCGCGAGCTGGTGCCGAAGGGACGCAAACGCGCTTTGGCGGTGGCCATGGGGCTTGAGCGGCTGCTGCCTGCCGGGGGGCGGGTCGAAATTTGGACGAGTCCGGCGCTACGGGCGCGTCAGACGGCCGATATTATCGCCGATTATCTAGGCGCGGCTATGGTGAAGGAGCATGCGGCCATTTACGCCGGCAGTTTGGAGAGCCTCATCGCCGAGTGGGCCGGCGCGGCCGAGGAGCGGACGGTGATCGTCGTGGGCCATGAACCTTATCTGGGTATCTGGGCGCGGCAGTTGGCCGATGTGACGCTGCCGTTCAAGAAGTGCGCGGCGGCCGGGTTTACGCTCGCTGCGCCCGATTTTGCCACAGGCACGCTGCGGTGGTTCGCCGGGCCGAAGGTTTTGTCGTCGCTGGGCGACAATAAGGATTAGGGGGTATAGGCCATGCCAGGTTTGGATACCGAGGTGGAACTGAAGCTGCGCTTGCTGGCGCCCGAGGCCTGGGCAGGGGTTTTCGCGGCCCCGGCCGTGGCGGCGCTGCTGCTGACGCCTCCCGAGGACGAACACTTGGAGTCATGGTATTTCGATACGGCGGAGGGCGACTTGCAGGAGGCCGGTCTGGCTTATCGCATCCGCCTGGAGGGCGACCGGTGGGTGGCGACGGTGAAGGCGGACGGGTCGTCCGCCGGCGGTTTGCATGAGCGGCGGGAATGGAACGTGACTGTCGACGGGCCGGAGCCCAGTTACGATTATTTCCGCGCGACCGAGGCCGGCCCGCTTTTGACGGCGGCAGGCGGCGGTGCGCCTTTGACGCCGCGGTTCAGCACTGTTTTCGACCGGCGGCGGGCAGATGTGGCCGTGGGCGACAGCCGCATCGAGGTGGCTGCCGACCGGGGAACGATCCTGGCCGGCGGCCGGGAAGAGGCGATTGCCGAGGTGGAGCTGGAGCTGAAGGATGGGGCGGCGGCGGCGGTGCTCGCGCTGGGCGCGGAGCTCGCCCGCCAGCTCCCGTTGGCGGTGGAGCCGCGCAGCAAGTATTACCGCGCTCTGGTGCTGGCCGGCCTTGACGAAGGCTTCGGGCCGGTGGCGACGCCGCCGCTCGATCCGGAGGACGCTGTCGTGCCGGCTGTGAGGAGCCTTGTCGCCGGTCAGATCCATACGGTTTTGACCGCCTACGCGTTTTTCGCGGCCAACGATAAGAACGCCGAGGCGCTGCACCTGCTGCGCGTCGAGCTGCGCCGCCTGCGTTCGCTGGCCGCGTTCGCAAAGCCGCTGGCCGACCCGGCGGAATACGAGGCGTGGCAATCCGAGCTGCGCGCCTTGAGCAGGGCGACCCACGATCTGCGTGAGGCCGACGTGATCGGCGATGCGTGGCGGGAGATGCTCGCCGCGCGCGCTGCGCTCGCCCCGCCGCCCTGGCTGGAGATGCTGCTGGCGACCGAGCGGGATAAGCTGCTGGCGGAGCTCAATGCCAATCTGGGACAGGGACGCGTGACAGGTACGCTGCTGGCTTTCTGGGCATGGCTGGCCGATGAGAGGTCGCTGCGGGCGAGCGATCTGACGCTGGAGGATTTCGCCGTTTCGCGCCTGGGCGGCTGGCTGGAGGAGATGCGGATGGCGGGCAAGGATATCGGCCTGGCGGACACGGCTGCCCTCCACCGGCTGCGGATTGAGGGGAAAAAGCTCCGTTATGTGCTGGAGAGCCTGCCTTTTAATGACCGGCGCACGAGGCTGCTCGTCGCCCGGCTGCGGCGGCTGCAGGACTGCCTGGGACAGGTGCACGACGCCGTGCTGGTCGACGCGGCGATGGGCCGCTGGATGAGCGAACACGCCAGCCGGATCGTCCACCGCGACGCGGGGATGCTGATGGGCTGGATGACGCGGCTGAACGTTGAGGCGGGCGGGGAGTTTGCGGCCGCCTGGAAGCGGTTCCGGCGGGCGGCGAAGCGCTGGCAAAAGGAATAGCAGGACAGATATGAAAAGAACCGGCTTATGGACTGAACCCCGAAAAATGGACATTGAGCAAAAGAGCCTCCTGTTGTAGGATGACTACGACAGGAGGCTCTTTCATGGGAAAACATTTCGGTA